>CAISIP010000057.1 GCA_903885415.1 uncultured beta proteobacterium | reverse complement strand
TGCATCACCATCCCGGGAGACGCAGCGGATTCTCAACCGATTCTGCGGCTAGGTAGCAGTGCCAACCATAGTTTTGAAAGCCGCACGGTTAACGAGACCATCGATGGCGGCTTGGGAATCGATAGCGTCTGCTACAGCGCCATCCGATCGGACTTCCATTTTTAGCAGAAACTGAATACGGCTATTGTGTAAGCCCGATAGGGGCACCCGAGCCAGTCGACTCCCTCCAGAATGTCGAGCGCCTGCATTTCTCGGATGTCCGTGTGGCACTAAACCTCGGTGCCACACAAGCTTCAGGGCAAGCCCTTCTGCTGCTCGGGGCCGTCCTCGGCTACGACCTATTGCGGCCCAACAAGCCATGGCTGGGACAGGCCATCGGCTGAACACCGACGACCGAGTCGCCCCGTTTGAGCGATTTACGGCAACGGTCGCACCGACCCCGCGGCCGCAGGAGCAATCTGCAAAAGGTCCAGCACCATCGCAATGCGCGCCTTTAGCGGCGAAAGCCCCAGCGAGTCGGGAATCGCGTCCGTCGCACCTGCCAGGACGCGACCCTGACTGCAACGGGTAGCGCGCACCACCCGCACGCCAGCGTCCCGCGCGCGCAGCAGTCCGGCTTCCAGCGCCTTGTGCAGCGTCCCATTGCCTGTGGCTGCGACCACAACGCCGCGCAAGGGATCCTCCGGGGTCTCTGACAGCAGCGCGTCGATCAGGCGGGCACTGGCACCCGCATGGGCCATGATGATTTCGACCCGGGGCCATCCTGCGCCGGACCCTTGCAGCGCCGGCAACGGCATGGAAGCGACCGGCCGCGCCGGCCTGCAGCCGATGGCGGCCAAGCGCAGCATGCCCTCCTCCACAAAACCGATCGGACCTGATTCGCCAGAGTCAAAGGCGTCCAGCCGATAGGGGTGAACCTTTTGCACCTGCACAGCGCCGTGCACCTTGCCAGCAAATACCACCAAGACACCCGATGCGGCGGGATCCGCTGCCACCGCCAATGCGTCGCGCAGGTTCTGCGGCCCGTCGGACGCCATCGACGAGGCCGGGCGCATGGCACCGGTCAAGACCACCGGCTTGTGGGCGACGCCCTCGGCCCCGAGCACGCGGTGCAGGAAATAGGCGGTTTCCTCCAGCGTATCGGTGCCATGGGTCACCACCAAGCCGGCGACGTCCTCCTGCGACAGGTAATGCTGACAGCGCCCTGCCAATAGCGCCCAGACATCGAAGTCCATGTCCTTGCTGTCCATCTGCGCCACCTGCTCGGTCAGCACCTCCCAACGCTGCGTTATCGCTGGCGCCACCGCTCCGGCCAACTGCGCGACACCGATCTGGGCGGACCCATATCCCAGGTTGTCGTGCGCATTGGCGGACAGGCCTGCAATGGTCCCACCGGTACCTAGCACCCACAGTTTTTTTCGGCTTTTTTGGCGCATGGCTTGCAAATTTCAAAAAACTGGTTAAAAATACAGTTACTGGATGTTAAAACAGTTCCAAGGCTGGGACTTTGCAAACATTGGAACACCCACCAACGGGCCGAGGCCCAAAGGAGATGCCATGATCGACATGCCACACTTCCAAGTGAAGCTTACCGCGCGCCAGCAACAGATTCTGGACTTGATCCAGAGCGCCATTGCGCGCACCGGTGCGCCCCCGACCCGGGCCGAAATTGCCACTGAGTTGGGTTTCAAGTCGGCCAATGCGGCCGAGGAGCATTTGCAGGCACTGGCGCGCAAAGGCGTGATCGAACTGGTCAGCGGAACATCGCGCGGAATCCGTTTGCGCAGCGAGGCGCTAAGGTCTATCAATGAATCACGGATCAAGCAGTTCTCACTGCCGCTGCAAAGCCTGGCACAGCTCGCGCTACCGCTAATCGGCCGCGTCGCGGCGGGCTCGCCGATTCTGGCGCAGGAGCATATAGACCAGACCTACTATGTGGAAAACAGCCTGTTCCAGCGCAAGCCGGACTACCTGCTCAAGGTGCGCGGAATGTCGATGCGCGACGCCGGCATCATGGACGGCGATCTGCTGGCGGTGCAGTCGGCCAAAGACGCCAAGAATGGCCAGATCGTCGTCGCCCGACTTGGAGACGAAGTGACCGTCAAGCGCTTCAAGCGCAACAAGAACGTGATCGAACTGCACCCGGAAAACCCGGACTACCAGACGATCGTGGTACAGCCCGGCGACCCCTTCGAAATAGAAGGCCTGGCCGTCGGCCTCATCAGAAACACGATGCTGATGTAGCGCCGTGACAAAACCGACACCGATACCCTAAGGAGACCCGCAATGAGCAACACCCTTTTCGCCGCCATCACCATCCTGTCGCCGGTGCACGGCTTCTTGCGCCGGCTTGCCGGCGCAGGAGCGCCGGTACGGCGCCTTGATCCGCCTTTTGCCGCGCCGAGTACCCGGGCCGCGGTAAGCAAGCCGCTTCGCGTGGTGCGGGTAATGGAAGATGGCCATGGGCCCGCGCATGGCGGGCGCATGATGATATCCGGGCGCATGGCCGATGTATGCGCCGAACTCGATCGTATGGCCGCGCGCGAGACGGCGCTGCGCACCGGAAGCTGACGCGGGCAGTGCAGCCGCAGACTGGCCTCGCAGCGCCCCGACTGGCGGGCAACGCAGAGCCGCAAGGCACAATAGGCGGATGCATATCGTAATTCTCGACGACTATCAGGACGCTGTTCGCAAACTCGCTTGCGCGAGCAAACTGGAAAACTACCCGGCCAAGGTCTACACCAACACGGTCAAGGGGATCGGGCAGCTGTCGGTCCGTCTCAAGGACGCCGAGGCCATCGTGCTGATCCGCGAACGCACCCACTTGACGCGGTCGATCATCGAAAAGCTTCCCAAGCTCAGGCTGATCTCGCAAACCGGCCGGGTGGGCGCCCATGTGGATGTGCAGGCCTGCACCGATCGCGGCATAGCCGTTGCAGAGGGCGCGGGCTCGCCGGTGGCACCAGCCGAACTCACCTGGGCGCTGGTGATGGCGGCGGCACGGCGCCTGCCGCATTACATAGCGACGCTCAAGCACGGTGGCTGGCAGCAGTCAGGACTCAAGGCAGCGTCGATGCCGGTCAATTTCGGCATCGGAACGGTACTGCGCGGCAAGACGCTGGGCATCTGGGGCTACGGAAAGGTAGGCCAACTGGTAGCCGGATACGGCAAGGCCTTCGGCATGCAAGTCGTAGTCTGGGGCAGTCCCGCATCCCGCGAACGGGCGTTGCGCGACGGCTTCTTGTCCGCGGCGACCAAGGGAGAATTCTTTGCCCAAAGCGACGTGCTCAGCCTGCATCTGCGGCTGACCGAGGAAACCCGCGGCGCAGTGGGGCTGGAGGATCTGTCGCTGATGAAGCCCACAGCGATGCTCGTCAACACCTCGCGCGCCGAGTTGATCCAGCCCGACGCGCTGATCACCGGACTCAACCGCGGCAGGCCAGGCCTGGCGGCGATCGATGTATTTGAATCGGAACCGATCTTGCAGGGGCACGCGCTGCTGCGACTGGAGAACTGTATCTGCACGCCGCACATAGGCTATGTGGAGCAGGAAAGTTATGAGCTGTATTTTTCGGCAGCGTTTGACAATGTGATCAACTTCATCCGTGGCACACCGAGCAACATCGTCAACCCCGGCGCGCTGCAAAAGCGCCGCTGACCGCATAGGCGCTGGCGGGCGGCGAAAGCTGTTAGGCCAGTCACGAACAAGACAGTCCATGGACGATCCAATCCTTACTATCGCGGAACGGGAAGCGATCAATTCGGGTCGCTGGTTTTCATCGCTGTCGCCCTCGCTGCGGCACGACATCCTTCGATGTGCCTATGTCAAACGGTTTCAAGACGGCGAGCTTATCGCCGCGCGAGGCGACCCGCCAGAGGAATGGATCGCCTGCGCCAAGGGCGCGGTGCGGGTCAGTTCGACTTCAATTTCGGGAAAGCAAATTACGCTGACCTATGTGGAACCCGGAATCTGGTTCGGCGACGTCTCGATCTTCGACGGCGACCGGCGCACCCACGATGCCTACGCCCATGGGGAATGCACGATCCTGTGCGTGGCCAAAGCCGATTTCCGAAAAATTCTGGCCTTGCATGTCGAACTCTACGAAGCGATGCTGCGCCTGCATGCGCGGCGTATCCGCCAGCTCTACGGATTGGTCGAAGACCTCAACACCCTTCCCCTGCGCGCACGTCTGGCCAAGCAGCTCATCCACCTGGTGCGCAGCTATGGCGTCGCCAGCCTGTCCAATCCGAACGAAATGCGAATCGGTCTGCAATTGGCGCAGGAAGAACTGGCGCAGCTGCTCGGCGCCTCGCGACAGCGCGTCAATCAGGAACTCAAATCGATGGAGCGCGAGCTGTCGATCCGTATCGAGCCGGGCGGGCTCGTCATATGCAACCGCGACGCGCTCATGCGCATTGTGGAGGCCGATCATTAAGGCAACCCGAGCATGACTGACTACCAGCATTTCGTCGGCACGCGACCAGTCCCGGGCCAGCACCTGTTTGACACCGAGGCGCTCGCCGACTGGCTCGCGCAGCATCTTGATGGCTTCGTCGGCCCGCTCAACGTCGAAATGTTCAAGGGAGGCCAGTCCAATCCGACTTACAAGCTGCTGACCCCGGGGCGCAGCTATGTGATGCGGTCCAAGCCGGGGCCGGTTGCCCGACTGCTGCCCTCGGCGCACGCCGTCGAGCGCGAGTTTATGGTCATGCAAGGGCTGCAAGGAACCGAGGTTCCTGTCGCCAAAATGTACTGCCTGTGTGAAGACGAGTCGGTGATCGGTCGCGCCTTCTATGTGATGGAGTTTGTCCAAGGCAAGGTGCTGTGGGACCAGTCGCTGCCGGGAATGTCCAACGCCGAGCGCGCGGCGGTCTACGATGAAATGAACCGGGTCATCGCGGCGCTGCACAGGATCGACCCGGTGCGCCAGGGTCTCGGCAGTTTCGGCAAGCCGGGGAACTATTTCGAGCGTCAGATCGGCCGCTGGAGCAAGCAGTACATGGCGTCAGTCACCCAGCCCATCGCCGAGATGGACCAGCTGATCGCCTGGCTGCCGGCGCACATTCCGGCGAGCGCGCGCGACGAGACACAGACGCGCATCGTCCATGGCGACTACCGACTGGACAACCTCATGTTTCACGCCACCGAGCCGCGCGTTCTGGCCGTTCTGGACTGGGAGCTGTCGACGCTGGGTCACCCGCTGGCCGACTTCAGCTACCACTGCATGGCCTGGCATATACCGCCGGGGTCGTTCAGGGGGATTGGCGGCGTGGATGTTGCGAGCCTGGGCATTCCGACCGAGGCACAGTACATAGCGCGCTATTGCGAGCGCACCGGCCTGGCAACTCCGCAGACACTGCGTGTCGACTGGAATTTCTATCTCGCCTACAACATGTTTCGCATCGCCGCCATCTTGCAGGGAATTGCCAAGCGCGTCGAGACAGGCACCGCTTCGAGCGCGCAGGCGGCCCATTCGGCCGCCGGCGTGCGGCCGATGGCCGAACTCGCATGGTCCTTCGCCCGACGCGCCTGAAACCAGTTCGCCCGGTCTATCACAACAACCACAAACGGAGCATCGCATGGATTTCGACTACTCACCCAAAACCAAGGAACTGCAGGCCAAACTGCAGCGCTTCATGGACGACCATGTCTACCCGCAGGAGCGCGCGATCATTGACGAACTCGAAGCCAACACGCAATCGGGAAAGCGCTGGAGTCCTTTGCAAACCATCGAGAAGCTCAAGCCCAGGGCCAAGGCGGCGGGCCTGTGGAACCTTTTTCTGCCGGTCGACAGCGCGGCGGCGTCGGGCTACGAGGGGGCCGGCCTGACCAACCAAGAATATGCGCCCCTGGCGGAAATCATGGGCCGTGTTCCATGGGCCAGCGAGGTATTCAACTGCTCGGCACCGGACACCGGCAACATGGAAACCATCGCGCGCTACGGCTCACCGGAAAACAAAGCGCGCTGGCTCAAACCCCTGCTTGAAGGCGAAATCCGCTCTGCGTTCGCGATGACCGAGCCCGACGTTGCCTCGAGCGACGCGACCAATATCGCGACGCGTATCGAGCGCCAGGGAGACGAGTACGTCATCAACGGCCGTAAGTGGTGGATATCGGGCGCGGCCGATCCGCGTTGCGCGATTTTCATCACCATGGGTAAGACCGACCCCGACGCGCCGCGCCATTCACAGCAAAGCATGGTGCTGGTGCCGGCAGACGCCAAAGGCATCCGTATCATCAGGGCCCTCAACGTCATGGGCTATGACGATGCGCCGCACGGCCATGTGGAAATGGTGTTTGAAAATGTCCGGGTTCCGGTCGGCAACATTTTGCTGGGAGAGGGGCGTGGCTTCGAGATAGCGCAGGGCCGACTCGGCCCCGGTCGCATCCACCACTGCATGCGCCTGGTCGGCGTTGCCGAACGCGCGCTGGAACTGATGTGCAGACGTGCATCGTCTCGCATCGCCTTTGGCAAGACCGTTGCATCGCAGACCGTGACCCAAGAACGCATCGCGCAAGCACGCTGCAAGATCGACATGGCGCGGCTGCTTACCCTGAAGGCGGCGTGGCTGATGGATATCGCCGGCAACAAGGTCGCCAGAACGGAAATATCGATGATCAAGGTAGTGGCGCCGAACATGGCCTGCGAAGTGATCGACTGGGCGATACAGGCGCATGGCGGCGGCGGAATGTGCGACGACTTTCCACTGGCCCTGGCCTACGCGCACTCGCGCGCGCTGCGTTTTGCAGACGGACCGGATGAGGTGCACCGCAATGCCATCGCCAAGCTGGAGTTGGGCAAGTACGCACTCAATCCGCGCGAAGTGGAAATGCCGATCACACGGGGATCCTGAAGATGATTGAAGTCCACACATGGCCCACGCCCAACGGGAACAAGGTCCACATCATGCTGGAGGAATGCGGGCTGCGACTCGGCCGGGACTGGACCGCCATCGCGGTCAATATCGGAGCCGGCGACCAGTTCAAGCCCGGGTTTCTGAAAATCAGCCCGAACAACAAGGTTCCAGCGCTGGTCGACCCGCAGGGGCCTGACGGAAAACCGATCTCGCTATTCGAGTCCGGCGCCATTTTGCTGTATCTGGCTGCCAAAACCGGCAAGTTCCTGCCGAAGTCGGACCGGCAGAAGTTTGAGGTGCTCCAGTGGCTGATGTTCCAGATGGGTGGCGTCGGCCCCATGCTGGGGCAAGCGCACCATTTCCGCATCTACGCGCCGGAAAAGATCGACTACGCCTACGACCGTTACACCAACGAGGCAAAGCGCCTGTACGGCGTGATGGACCGGCAACTGGCAAAAAGCCGGTACATCGCTGGGCCCGGCTACAGCATCGCCGACATAGCCATCTTTCCCTGGTTGCGCAGTTGGAAAAATCAGGGCGTTGCGCTGGGCGATTTCCCACATGTCGAGGCCTGGTTTAACAAGATCGCCGAGCGCCCCGCTGTCAAACGAGGCGTCGAGGTACTGGCCACGCTGCGCAAACCCATCACCAACGACAAGGCGCGCGAAATGCTGTTTGGAAAAAGCCAGTACAGCCAGCGTTAGCTGCGAGCGCAAAGGCATCCACCACGAGATGTGGTCCCCCTGCCAGGCCCTCAGACCCCCTGGCAGCAAAGAGCTAAGAGCCGAACTGAGGGCGACCGGCCATGCGGCGACCTTGAGTCGCCCTTGGCCGTGTTCAGTGCAGGTGCCGCGGCTTGCGGCCGCCACCATGGCCGGCGCCGCCATAGCCGCCGCCCGAGCCGCGCGGGCGCTTGCCGATTTCGAGCGAGTTCACGATGGAGTCGAAACGCTTGGCAAACAGCTTATCGATCTCGGCGACCACACCGGTGAGTTCCGCGCCCTCGAAATGGCGCTCCATCATCGCGACCACATCCTCCACCAGAAGATCGCGCTGTACCTGCATGATGGCAGCCGGGTTCGGACCGACAAACAGCATCGTGAAATCGTCGCGCGACTCGTCCCAGGTTTCTTCGTCGTCCTCATCGAATTCGGTGTCATAGAAGCTGACCTCGATCGCCGCCCCCGTGTCGGCCAGTTCGTTCAGGCTCATACACATTTCGTCAAGCGACTGCCGGAAATCTTCATCACCAGCCACCGTCCAACAGATCTCCAAGGTCCGTTTTAGCAGATCAAACTTGATGCCGGGCTCGTCGTCGTAAGAGCTACGCGCACCGTCCGCCAGTGACCGCGCGCCAGCGTACTTCCAAAGCGGCTTGAGAGCCTCTTGGATTTGCTCGAACTCCACCCCGGCCCGCAACACTACCTGGCCGTGCAGGTGAATTTCAAATGGACTGTTGGTGCTTGGCATCTGGAGGGATTGATCAAAAATGGGGTCACTGAGCCGCAATCGCGCTGGCACGTCCGGTCTAGGTCAGCGGTGGTGAGGGGGTATCCCCACCGCCGAAGCCTGAAGATTGCGGGCGTTCCGGCAACTTAAAAGTTACAGTCCAATGCTGTTTACGAGGCTCATTCGAGCGGGTTCGAAAATTTACCGATCCTGATTATCGCCAAAAAGAGCACGCGACAAGCGGCCTTGCGAACATTCCTCGCTACGCCTCCCATGGCGCAGGAGATGGGGCTGACGCTGCCTGAACCGGCCAGACGCCGCAACTGCAGCACCCAGGAGGCCCGACCCACGCAATTGACATTGACATTGACATTGGCGACAAAACCGACTACACCGCACTCCATCGAACATTGTCAACTATTTGCGTTTCTACCCGTCTGACCCAGCGTCGCTTGGTGCCGTTCGACCAGTTGCCGGTATCGATCAGCAAGGAGCAGTCCC
>CAISIP010000056.1 GCA_903885415.1 uncultured beta proteobacterium | reverse complement strand
TGCGGTCATTTGCATCTAGCTTGAGGTCCAGGTTCCGCGGGTCGGCTTGGGTACGGCGGATGATGAAAGCGTGGTCGGCTACATCCGGATGGGCTGTCGTGTCGAGTTCGCGCAGGCGCTGTTCCACCCAGACGGTGATGCGCTCTAGCCGGCGAGCCTGCGCAGCGCTATAGGTAGCGAGCCATTCGGAGTCAAAGCCCTCGCGG
This sequence comes from uncultured beta proteobacterium, assembly GCA_903885415.1. GTDB lineage: Bacteria > Pseudomonadota > Gammaproteobacteria > Burkholderiales > Burkholderiaceae_C > CAISIP01. The sequence continues at coordinate 5,212 of CAISIP010000056.1, read as the reverse complement.
TGCTTCGCGTCAAATATGTCGAGTTCCGCGTCAAGCAATGGTTTGTCTGATTCGTCGAGCACGCTGCCGTCAATCTTGGCGAGCAACTGGCTGGCTCGGCCGGGGTGCGCGGCGATGAGGGCGATCGCATCGGCTGCGGGCAGCGCCTCCTGGCAGATGTCGAACGGCCTGCCGTCGGGTGTGGTCGTGACGGTCGCCTTCTCTGCCTGCTCCTGATAGAAGGCCGCAAGCGAGCCGCCGCCCGAGTTACCCAGCATCACGATTCTTTGGTAGCCCTGCCCCCGCAAGAAGCGCATACCGGCGCCGACGTCCTGCACTGCGCGCTCCATGATGAGCATAGAGTCGTTACCGACGTAGCGGGTGTTGAGTGCGAGTACGCCCGCGCCAAGCTTCGCCAGCGGCTCGATGAGATAGTGGCCGTGGAAATTGCTGGTTGGGTGGAAAACGATGAAGGCAAGGTCCTTGGCGCCGTTTGCCGCCGGCTGATAACGGCAGTAAATGCGTGGCTTGCCGCGTTGCAGGCCGCTCTGGCTTTCCATGTACGCGCCCTGCGTGGTCGCGAGTGCGACAAGTCCACCATCGAAGGTTAAAGAATCGTTGACAGCGCCGGTCATGCTTTGGCGTCTGCGAGGTCGGCAGTCGGGCCATCCGTTGGACGATTGGCCAAGTACTCCCCGCGTATGACCTTCCAGGACTGAAGATCGGTCGCGGCGCGCGCGGCGCAGGCGGCATCGTCGAGCGGAAGACCCACTGCCAGTTCCATGCGATTTCCGCTCGGGTCATAGAAGTACAGCGCGCGCACGGTATGCCCGGTGCGCGGACCGTCAACCTCAATGCCGCGTGCTTCCAGCCGGCGCTTTGCCTCCTGAAGTGCGGCTTCGTCATCCACACGCAGCGACAGGTGCTGCACCCAGCGTGGCGTGTTGGCGTCCCAACCCATCTCGGGACTTTCCGGCAACTCGAAGAACGCGATGTAGCTATCGTCGGCCATTTTAAAGAAGACGTGGATGTAAGGGCAACGCTGGCCCTTGTAGGTCTCGCTAACGACCGAATGGGCGTACTTGAGGCCAAGCACGTTGGTGTAGAACTCGGTAGTCGCCAATGCGTCCTTGCACCGGTAGGCAACATGATGCAGGCCGCGCAGGATGAGTGGCGATGTATCGGTCTTTACGGTGTTATTTACGGTGGCGTTGAAAGTATTCATCAGGTGGCCTCCAGGTTCGCGCGTTTGACGATGATTCGGAACATGAACTGATGAGCCGCGATAGAGCGCAAAAATTCATCCGATGTGTCGCTGGCCAGCGCAATGCTTGGGGTCGCAAGCCACGTCCCGCGTTTGAGATTCATAGGCCGTTCCTTATCATGTGTGATGCTACTGGAGCCGCGCAGTGCACAATCCGGTGATGCCAAAGATGCCCCTTCCGAAGTCGACCAGCCGCTCGGCGTACGGGTCGGTCCAGCGGCGCCACGACCAGCTGCGCCAGCGCCTGTTCTATGAGGCCGGCAGGCTCTTCGAGGAGATGGGCGGCGAGGAAGGCCGGGGTTTTGAGGACACCATGGTCGAGCAGATCGCCGAGCGGGCGGGGATCTCGGTGCGCACATTCTTCCGCATGTTTGAGAGCAAGACCGACGTCATCTTCTTGGATATGCGTCGCTCTATGGAAGAGTACTTTGCCTGCCTTGAGGAGGCCCTTCCGGTCTACGAGGATCCGCTGGCTGCCGCCCTTATTGCGCGATTGGAGCAGATCAGCAAGTTTGCAAGCAATCCTGTCAACGCCACACGGTTGATGCGCTCGCTCAAGTCGCGCCACTTCGTCAACCGGCGCGCGACCTGGTACACCCTGTGGCAGGGGCAATTGCAAACCGTACTCCTTCCCTACCTTCCCAAACGCAAGGACTCGTCGATCCGCGCCGCCCTGATCGCGGCGATCGTGGTGAAGCTCGGTGAACTCGGTTTGCAGCACTGGGAAGAAACGGGCGGCGCCGAGGATCCGGCGCGCGCGATTGCCGAGGTCTGGTTGCTGCTGGAAGGCGTGCTTAAGACGGCACGCCTCGCCATCGAAACTTATCTGCAGACTTCGATGAAGAAGGAATCGCCCGCGCGCAGATCCGTGAAGTCCGCCGCCTGAGGTAGTCGACGCGCCTGCGTTTTTACAGGCCGCCATGTCAGCTCGACGAATAGCCGCCATCGACCGGCAGTACTAGGCCTGTCACGTACTTTGACATGTCCGAAGCCAGGAAAAGCAAGGGCCCCGTCAAGTCGTCCGGCATGGCCACACGCTTGAACATCGTGCGCTGCGCGGCGCGGTCCATTCGCGAGCCGGGACCATCTTGTAGAGTCGCCGTCAGCGGTGTAATCACAAAGCCCGGCGCGATTGCATTGACGCGAACGCCGTGCTCGGCAAGGTCACGCGCCAGAAATTTAGTGGCTTGCGCCACCGCACCCTTGGAAGCCGCGTATGGCACGCTCGCAAACGACGCTAGCAGCGCGGCAATGGACGCGACATTGACGACCGAGCCTTTCGTTTCCTTGAGCTGCGGTATGAATGCGCGGGTGAGATTGAGCACGCCCTTCAGGTTCACCTCCATGACACGGTCGATTTCGAAGTTGAAGTTATCGTCATCCAGCTGGGCCCGGGTAGAGATGCCGGCGTTGTTGACGACGACAGCCGCAGGGCCCATGGTGGCGGCAACCTGTGCGGCCATGGCCTTGCAAGCGGCCGCGTCCCGCACATCAAGCACAAAGGCCTGGGATCGGCCGCCCTCAGCGCGGATGGATGCGGCAACCGCCTCGGCCTCTTTCGCGTTTATGTCGGCCACCGCGACTTGACAGCCGGCGCCGGCCAGCGCGTGGGCGAAGGCTTCGCCCAAGCCCTGACCTGCGCCGCTGACGACGGCAACCTGGCCGTCAAACAACCGGGGGGCTATGCTCATTTCACGGGAGCGCCGGTTGCCTTGAGCATCTGCGCCGCGCGGCTGCTATCCAGCTTGATGAAGGCTGCGAACTCGGCCTGGGTGCCGCCCACCGGCGTCCCGCCCATGGACTGCAAGCGCTCGCGCACTGCAGGCAGGCGGACGACGGCCGCCACGGCGGCGTTGAGCTTATTGACGATGTCTGGAGGGGTTCCGGTGGGCACGTATATGCCCATGTGTGAGTTGGCATCGTAGTTGGGAAAGCCTTGCTCTGACATGCTGGCCACATTGGGGAATAGGAACGCACGCTTGGGGCCGCCGGACGAAATCAACTTGATTTTCCCGCCCTTGACGAGCGCGTCGGCGGATGTGACCGTGACCAGGCCCAGGTCAACCCGGTCGCCCATGATGTCAGCCAGCATGTTTATCTCGCCCTTGTACGGAACCTTGAGCATTTCCACGTTGCCCATGCTCTCGAGCATCACGGCAGCCAGTAGCTGCGCTGTGCCGAAACCGGTGTGGGCAAAACTAACCTGCCCCGGACTGGCCTTGGCTAGGGCCACAACTTCCTCCACGGTGTTGGCCTTCATGCCAAGGCGACCGACGATCACCTGGTCGGTGATCTGAACCATGCTGACGGGGATGAGGTCGCGACCCACGTCATAAGGCAACGACTTTTCGGTGATGGGCGCGAGCACAATCGGCCCGCCGGTGAACCAGCCGATGCTGTAGCCGTCTGGCGCCGACTTGGCCACATGGGCCACCGCCAGCGTGCCGCCAGCGCCAACCCGGTTCTCCACCACGACGGGTTGGCCGAGCACCTTGGCCATTTCGGTCGCCAAAGTGCGCGCCACGACGTCCGTGCCGCCGCCAGCGGCATACGACACCGCCATCATGATGGGTTTGGTGGGGTAGTTTTGCGCCGAAGCCAGGGCCGCCGCGGTAGCCAGCACTAGGCCGCCCAAAAGCCTGGGGAGCGCACGGCGCTGGACTTGCATCTTCTGAATTTGGAACGGTTTGCATTTAGTCATGTCGTTGTTTCCTTGGTTTTGATGTGATTCTCTCTTGCCGCATGGAGCATGGCCCGGTATGCGAACACAATGGCAGGCCCAATAGTGATGCCCGGACCGGGGTAGGCGCCGCGCGTGACGGAACCCATGTCATTGCCACAAGCGTACAGCCCGCCGATGGGAACGCCGTCCTTGCCGAGCACCCGTGAATTCGCGTCGGTCCTGAGGCCCGCCGCCATGCCGATCGTGCAGGGAAAGAGCTCAATAGCGTGAAACGGGGGGCGCGTGATGGGAGCCAGGCAAGGGTTGGGCGTGACCAGTGGGTCGCCGTTATAACGGTTGAACGCGGTGTCACCCTTGCCGAAGTCGTCGTCGTGGCCCGAGACGGCAAAGCGGTTGTGGCGCGCCACCTCGTCCTGCAGCCCCGTTACGTCAACACCAAGCTGTGCGGCCAGTGCCGCCAGGTTGTCCGCTCGCTTTAGGTAGCCGTTGCGCACATGGGCGCGGGTCGGGAATGGGGCGGGTTTGACAAGGCCGAGGCCATATTTAGCGATAAAGTCGCTATCGCAGACGATGAAGGCTTTGCCAAGTGGCGCGACCGCACCTGTGCGGAACATGGCAAGCACTACATGATGGTACGAGTCAGACTCGTTGACAAATCGGCGGCCGGCAGCGTTGACGATGATCGCGCCGGGCTTGCCGCGGTCGAGGTGGCCATACGGGTAGAGGGTCTCGCGGCCGCGGGCGTCCACCGATACCGAGGCCGGTGTCCAAAAGCCGGGACTTTGAAGCTCTGTGTCGATGGCGCCGCCAACGCGCATGGCAGCTTCTGCCGCGTCACCGGTGTTCTCTTGCGACGCCAGCGAAAGATGGTGCGGGTGTTGCGGAGCGTGGGCATCTCGCAGCCGTGCCGAGTGCGCGATTCCGCCGGTGGCCAAGACGACGCCTGTGCTTGCTTGCACCGTGATGAGGCCATGGGACGTGCGAACGGTAGCACCCGTAACGCGACCGCCCTCCTGCAGCAAGTCAACCAGCGCTGCCTGCGTGTGGAACTTCACACCACGCTTCAATGCCGAATGCAGCGCTCGCGCAATCAGCGCGTTGCCCAACAGCAGCCGCGTGCCCCGGGAAAAACGCAGCCTGTCTTTGGCGTAGCCGACGAGCAATCGCGTGACTTGTTTAAAGGCCTTCCATGACGACAGCGGATGGAGGAACTGCGGGATTTCCTTGCGGCCAATCATCAGGCCGCCAAGGATCATGAAGGCCGAGCGCGGCGGCCGAACAAGGCA
>CAISIP010000055.1 GCA_903885415.1 uncultured beta proteobacterium | reverse complement strand
TGCGTTCGAAATCGCGCTTGTCGATCGCGATCGAGCCAAACTGGCGCACATAGTCGCGCCACACGCCAGCGACAAAGAACGGCCGGGGTTGGTTGCCTGCGCCGGATGCAAAGGCGTTGGCGAGTTGGTTGAAGTAGGTGCCAGGAGCGGCCGCATAGAGGTCGACCATGGCCTCGCTGACATAGATGGCGACCGCACCGTCCGGTGCCACGATCGCTTCGCCCACCAGCGGCAGACTGCGCGCGGGGTCGTCTATTTCGCGCACGATCAGCGTCACCGACGGCCGCAGCGGGTCCAGCGCCAACGACTGGGTGCGTATGGTCGCGACCCTGGAGACGCCGGGCACGCCGCGCAGCGACTGCGCGAACGTAGGGGCGAAATGCGCACCGCCGCCGCCGCGCAGGTACAGGTCGGCCGGCAGTACCACGTCAAGCCAGTGTGTCACCGACTCGCGAAAACTCGCGACCATGACCGTCAGCGCCACTGCCAGGCTGAGCGAGGCGACGATTCCGCTGACTGCGACTGCTGCGCTCTCGCGGACACGGCGCGCCCGCTCGATGGCCAGTGTCGGCAGCAGCCAGCGCGACAGCATGGGCGCCAGACGGTCGTAGAGCAGCCCGACCAGCATCGGCAGCGCGGCAATGCCGCCGACCAGCAGCACGGCGATCGCCAGATACGCCGCCAGCGCGATGCCAAGTACCGGCGGCGCGAGTGCCAAGGCGGCGGAGCTAGCGAGCATCAGCAGCGCCAGCCAGCGGTGGCTGCGGGCGGCACCCATCAGCCCGAGTCCTTTGAGCGTCTGCGCGGGCGCTAGCTTTTGCGCTGCGCGCGCCGGCAGCCATGCGCCTGCCAGCGCAGCGAGTACGCCCAACGCGCCGTAGAGCAGGGCCGTTACGGCATCCCATTGCAGCGTCGGAGCGACTCCGGTGAAATAGCCGCCGCCCAGATCGCCGCCCAGAAGGCCCAGCGCCAGCCGTGCCAGCGCGGTTCCCAGCGCCAGTCCCGCCAGGCTGCCGACCACTCCCAGCACCATCGCCTCGGCCAGCACCAGGCGCAGCCGCTCGCGCGCGCCAAGCCCCAGCAACCCGAGCAGTGCGAACTGCTGCGCGCGCTTGGCAACGCTGAGCGCAAGCACCGAAAACACCAGGAACGCGCCGGTGAACAGCGCCACCAGCGCCAGTACCGTCAGGTTGACGCGGTAGGCGCGCGACATGGCACTGACACGCTGCACGGCGTCGTCGGGCTGCGCCAGCGACAGGCCAGCGTGCCACTGCGGGTCCGCGCGCAGCCCGGCGGCGAACAGCGCCGGGTCGGCGCCGGCATGCAGCCGAATGTCGATGCGGGTGAGTTCGCCGACCCTGCCAAACAGGTCCTGCGCAGCGCCGATGTCCATCACGCCCAGCGCCGGACCCGGCGCCGCTACGCTGCCGGCGACCCGCACGCTGCGCCCGGCCACTGCGCCTTGCAGTTGCAGCGTGGTCTGCGCCTGCATCAGGCGTTGCGCTGCGGCGTTCAGGAAGATGGCATCCGGGGCAAACAGCACAAAGCGATCGCTTGCCGTGTCGGGAACCGGCATCAGCGCCGGAGCCAGCTGTGCGGCTTGGATCGGGTCGACGCCGATCACCCGCAGCGCAACGCGCTGCCCCGCTGTGTCGCGCGCGTGGCTGGCGAGTTCGAGCACCGGCGACACCGCGCTGACGAGTGGATCGTTTGCCAGACGCGTGTAGAGGTCTTCGTCGAGTCGCCCTTGGATCGCCCGCAGTTCCAGATCCGCCTGCCCCGCCACCGAGCGCACGGCCTGCGAGAATTCGCTCAGCGCCGACGCATTGATCAACGCCACCGAGAAGGCCAGTGCAACGCCCAGCATCACGGCCACCACGGCGGCGGCGTTGCGCCACGGGTGGTGGCGCAGTTCCTGCCAGGAGAAGGTGGTGAGCAGTGCGAGCACGAGACAGTATATTGAGCGTCTGGGTGCCGACTGACGGTCCCCGGGTGCCGACGACCCGCATCACAAGGAACTCTATGCCAGACCAGCCGACCCCATTCCCGTTGCCGACCTTTGCCGACGTCTGCGCCGCGGCCCAGCGCCTCGATGGCCATGCCCACAAGACGCCGGTGATGCGCAGTGCCACACTGGACCAGCGCACCGGAGCCCATATTTTTTTCAAGTGCGAGAACTTCCAGCGCATGGGCGCTTTCAAGTTTCGCGGCGCCTTCAACGCGTTGTCGCGCTTTGACGCGGGCCAGCGCAAGGCCGGCGCCATTGCCTTCTCGTCGGGCAACCATGCGCAGGCGATTGCGCTGTCAGCGCGCTTGCTGGGAATACCGGCCGTGATCCTGATGCCTGCTGACGCACCCCAAGCCAAGGTCGATGCGACGCGCGGCTACGGCGGCGAGGTGATCCTGTTCGACCGCTACCGGCAGGATCGCGAAGTGTTGACGCGCGAAATCGCCGCGCAACGCGCCATGACATTGATTCCGCCTTTTGACCATGCCGACGTCATCGCCGGCCAGGGAACGGCGGCCAAGGAGCTGTTTGACGAGGTCGGGGCACTCGACTACCTGTTTGTCTGCATGGGCGGGGGTGGCCTGATCAGCGGATGTGCGCTGGCGGCGCGGGCGCTGTCGCCCAACTGCCAGGTGATTGGCGTCGAGCCCGAGGCCGGTAACGACGGACAGCAGTCTTTTCGCAGCGGCACGATCGTGCGCATCGATACGCCCAAGACGATCGCCGACGGTGCGCAGACGCAGGCGCTGGGCAAACTCACTTTCGCGATCATCCGGCGCGATGTGCAGGACGTTCTCACCGTCAGCGACGCGCAGTTGGTGCAGGCGATGCGTTTCTTTGCCGAACGCATGAAGATGGTGGTCGAACCCACCGGATGCCTGGGCCTCGCCGGCGCGCTCCATGGCGGCCTGAGGCTGCAGGGAAAACGCGTCGGCGTCGTCGTCAGCGGCGGCAATATGGATCTGCAGCGCTACGGCGAAATGCTCGCCAGCGGGCTTTGAACCCGGTCGCCCGCGACCGACGCGCGGCCCGGCAATCTTTGTCTTTGATCAAGCACTGGCGCCAGTGGCCTTGAATCCGGCGCGTTGGCCTGCAACTCGCAGCAGGGTGGTCCGTTGTGGTGCCATCTTCAACCCAATCGCAAGGAGTGAAAAATGAGTGCACTGATGAACCGAGGTAATTTGTTCGATGACCTGTTTCGCGATATCGCGCCAGGTTTTTATGTCCGCCCGCTGCATGGAGATCCGATGCCGACGCCGGGCCAGATAAAGGTCGACGTCAAGGAATCGGCGAACGCCTACACCGTCGTGGCCGAGGTGCCGGGCGTGTCCAAGGACGATATCCATATCGCGCTTGACGGCAACGTGGTCAGCCTCAGCGCCGAGGTCAAGCAGCAGGACGCCCAGACCCGGGACGAGAAGCTCTTGCGCAGCGAGCGCTATTTCGGTTCGGTGTCGCGCAGTTTCCAGTTGCCGCAAGACATCAACCAGTCGGAAGCCAAGGCGCGCTTCGACAACGGCGTGCTGACGCTCACGCTGCCGAAGAAAATGTCCAGCGGCACCCGGCGTCTGTCGATCGACTGAGCCGACCGTCACCGCTTCGCTACAATTTGTCGATCACCGGGGGTGCGGGTTCGCGAGCGTGCGGATCCGCTGAGAAATACCCCACTCACCTGATCTGGGTCATGCCAGCGTAGGGAGCGTGGTCAGACGGGTCCTTCGCTTGCTCGTCTTTTCATGCGCTCCGGCCGGCGTATGAAGAGGATGGACAACATGCAGCGATGGACCTTTTTTCTTGTCAGGGCGGCGATCATGGCGTCCATGGCGCTGTCTGCGGCTGCGCCAAAGGCGGCAACGCCCGATCCTCTGCGGGTGATGGTCCATGCCTCCTTCGATTTGCCCAAGCCGCTGCTCGCCCAGTTCGAGTCCGAGTCGGGCGTACGGATCTCGATCATCAAGGGCGGTGACGCCGGCGAGATGCTCAACAAGCTGATCCTCACGCGCGCCAGGCCGATCGCCGATCTGGTCTTCGGCATCGACAACACGATGCTGCCCAAAGCCATGGCCGCCGACGTGCTGGAGCCCTATGCCGGCGCGTCGATGCAGCGGGCGAGTCTGGCTCCGCTCGGCGCAGGCCTGGTGCCGGTGGACTATGGCTATGTCACGCTGAACTATGACCGTGCCTGGTTTTCGAGCAAGGCGATGGCGCTGCCCAGAACACTCGAAGAACTCACGTTACCGGCTTACCGCAACTTGCTGGTGGTACAAAACCCGGCCACCTCCAGTCCGGGATTCGCTTTCATGCTCGCCACCGTCGCAGGGCTTGGCGAGGAATCGGCTTTTGACTGGTGGGGCCGCATGCGCGCCAACGGCCTGAAGGTCGCCAAGGGATGGAGTGAGGCTTACTACACCGATTTCAGCCGCAACGGCGGCACCCGACCGCTGGTGGTGAGCTATGCAAGCAGCCCGGCGGCCGAGGT
>CAISIP010000054.1 GCA_903885415.1 uncultured beta proteobacterium | reverse complement strand
GGCGGTGCGCAGCGCCCTGCCCCAGCGTGCGCAGGGTATTGCGGTCTCTGAGATCAAGCTGCTGGGTGCCCACCGCGAGGCCTGGCGTTTGGCGGCCATCGCCCCTGACGACCCGCTCAAAGCGATCCTGTGCGCGAGCGACCCGGTACAGCGTTTGCGCCTGGCGGTGGGCGCGCCCAGCTTGTCCAAGAGCGCCTTCTCGCAGGTGGTGGCCGACGCGCTGGCCCAGTTGCCGCTGGGCGCGCGCGAAGCCGCGGTGGTGCACCTGTTTGAGACCGGCGCGGTGGGTCGGCTCAACGCGGCAGTGGCATCGGATGCGGCCGAGCTGTACCGCTTCGTCGCCACGCCGCAGCAGTTCTCGGAGTTGGTGCACGGCGCGGGCGGGCGCTTTGACACCTGGGCACGGATCAAAAATTTGTTGTCCCGGCTCGACGCAGCCTGCCCGCGCGCGAACCTGCGCGCCAATGCGCTGGCGGCGGCCTTTAACCGCAAAGACCTCACGACGCCCAAAGACGCCGACAAGCTGTTCGAGGCCTTTGGCGCGGTCGACGCGCAATTGGTGAGCGCATGAAAAAGGGCCTGCAGCCCGGGGTCCGTGCCTTCGAGCGCACCCCGGTGCTGCACAACATGTCCTCGCCGCCGAAGACGACGGTGAAATACGCCGGGCTAAGCGGTCTGGTAGCGAACCCTCGCGCCAACCCCAGGGGCGCTATCCCCCGCAATGCCAACAGCGTGTTCGGCACCGCGCTGCGCTTTTGCCTGCCCAAGGCCTTGCTCGGCAAGTCGCCCGCGCTCATCCTCAAGCACCTGGGTGTGGCGGCAGTGGGAGACGCCACACGACAACTCTCCGCCCTTGTCAACGAGCGCGCCAACGCCCTGGCGCTGCCCGAGGGCTGCGTGGTGATTGCCGACAGCGCAGACGCCTGCGTGATCTGGGACGACCCCTTATCGGTGCTGGCGGTGCTGGCCAAGTCCTCGTCCAGCGTCTGGCTGCGCTCCAAGGCCCCTGCCCTGCACGCCGCCGTGCAGCGCGAGCAAGTCGTCTTGCTGGTGCCTCCCCTGTTTACCCAGAACCTTCCACCCCCCTCCTCCTGGAAAACGCTATGGACCCCACCATGAAACCCGCATCGACCCTAGCTCCAAGCTCACCACCGGGCGCAGCACCCATCCCTGGAAGCTGGTCCTGCGAGCCGGCCTGGGTCGGCCCCGACCCGCAGCCTTGCGGCGGCGCGCTGGCCGAGCGCATTCTGGACGCCTTTCCAAGCGGCACCTACGCGCTGTCGGCACTGCTGCGGCTCCTGGACATCGTCGAGACCACCAGCGTACCCACCGCAGCGGTCGAGTGCCGCGCGCAGCCGCGCTTGCTGGTGAACCCGCAGTTCGTCGACGCCCACGCCCAGACCCCAGAAAAACTCCTGATGCTGGTGATGCACGAACTGCACCATGTGCTGCTGGGCCACACCACGCTGTTTCCACGGATCACCGCGGCGCAGAACTTCGTGTTTGACGCGGTCATCAACGCCATCGTGTGCCGCATGTTCCCGGGCCAGGACCACATCGCGTTCTTCACCGACTACTACGACCACGCCAGTTTCCCGCAGTGCCTGCTGCGCCCACCCCCGCGCTGGCCCAAGAGCGGTGAAGGCTATAGCAGCCGGCTCACCACCGCCACTGGCATCCTGGCGCTGGCGCCGGCACAGTGCGCGCTTGCCAGAGAGCTGCACGAGTCGCTGTACTCGAGCACCGGTGCGAGCTACCAGGAAGTGTTCGACGCGCTGCCAAAGCTGTTGGAGGGCGCAGACCTGGGGGCCATACCGTTGATGGGCGGCCATCAGGCAGACACCCGACACGCCAGCGGCCCCGGCAATGTGCCCGATGGAGAACTCGAGCACCGCTCGCCGGTGCTGTTTGACATCGTGCGCGGCCTGGTCGAGCAGTGGCCGCAGCCGCCCGAGCCAATCCGGGGGCGCTCGCTGGCCGATGTGATCAGGCCCACCGCGGTGCAACCCAAACGCCAGCCGTCCAACCGCGAGACGCTGCGCAGGCTGATCCGCAAAGTGGCGGGCTTCAAAACGGCTGGCGCGGTGCGGCGCATGCGGCTCGACAGCACCCAGGCGCCAACGCCCATACCGGGTCTGCAACGCCGCTCGATGGTGATGCGTGCGCTGGGCCACACCCCGCTGCTGCACACCGGCCCTGCGCCGTGGCGCCGCCGGGTGGACTCCGGCGAGCGGGTGCATGTGTACCTGGACGTCTCGGGCAGCATGAACGCGGTCAAGGCGCCGCTGTACGGCGCGGTGCTCGACTGCGCGCAGTGGGTCCACCCCAGGGTGCACCTCTTCTCTACCAAGGTGGTCGATGTGAGCCTGTCGGAGCTGCGCGCAGGCGTGTGCCGCTCCACCGGGGGCACCAGCATCGAGTGCGTGGCCGCGCACATGGCAGCGAAGCGGGTGCGCCGGGCGCTGCTCATCACCGACGGCTATGTCGGCAAGGCCTACGGGCAGCACAAGCGCACGCTGGGAGAGGTCCAGCTGGCCGTCGCCTTCTTGGGCAGCAACGCCACCCACCACGACCTGGGCGAGCTCGCCAACCACACCGCCCACCTGTTACTTGGAGATCTGTCATGAACCATAGCGCAAGCACCCCGAGAACCTATGCCGCCGAATTCGTCTTCCCCGGGCATCCGGACAAGCTCTGCGACGCCATCGCCGACGCGCTGGTGCTCGAAGCCGGCCGGCGCGAGCCCCGGGCCCTGGTGGGCGTGGAGGTGGCGGTGCACCGCAACCGGGTCTTCGTCACCGGGCGCATCGCCTGCACCGGCGCGCAAGACATCGACGTGGCGCACATCGTGCGGGGTGTGTACCGCAGCGCCGGCTACGGACAAGGCGAAGCCG
>CAISIP010000053.1 GCA_903885415.1 uncultured beta proteobacterium | reverse complement strand
TTTGCATACTTTTCCGTGTGGGAGGCACACCAACGCGGTGCGCCGTTCATAGAATTGTCTTGCTTGCCGATCTAAGCGCCGTGCGCTACCGTGTTCCCGCGCATTGTTCAAGCCGCTTGCGATCAGCAAGCGGCTAAGTGGCAGCAGCTTCGCCGACCCGGCGGACCCGTCCTGCAGCGAGTCATCTTTTCAAAGCGAATGCTGTTGCGGTCCGACCATGCCTTGGCCACTTTCGTTTCCTCTGAAAAGAATTCTTACTTCTGGAGCATTTCCCATGGACTCACCGGCTGAAATCCTTACCCGGACCAACGCGCCGTCCTTTGTCAACAACCCGGGCCTGCTGGCATGGGTTGCGGGCATGGCACAACTCACCAAACCCGCGGCCATCTACTGGTGCGACGGCTCGGATGAGGAATACCACCGCCTTTGCCAGCAACTGGTGGACGCCGGCACCTTCCTGCGCCTGAACCCGGCCAAGCGAGCAAACTCTTTCCTGGCCCGTTCAGACCCCAGCGATGTGGCGCGGGTCGAAGACCGCACTTTTATTTGTTCAACGGAAAAGGACAGCGCGGGGCCGACCAACAACTGGATGGCTCCCGAAGAAATGCGCGCGCTGCTCCAGCACGGCCAGCCGGACGGCAGCAAGGCCCTGTTTGACGGCTGCATGCGCGGAAGGACTATGTATGTGGTCCCGTTTTCAATGGGGCCGCTGGGCTCGCACATTTCGCATATTGGCATCGAGTTATCTGACAGCCCCTATGTGGCGGTCAACATGAAGCTGATGACGCGCATGGGCAAGGAGGTCTATGCGGTGCTGGGTACCGACGGCAACTTTGTTCCCTGCATGCATACCGTCGGCGCGCCGCTGATGCCCGGTCAGGCCGATGTGGCTTGGCCCTGCAACAAGACCAAGTACATCGTCCACTACCCCGAGACGCGCGAGATCTGGTCTTACGGCTCGGGCTATGGCGGTAATGCACTGCTGGGCAAAAAATGCTTTGCGTTGCGTATTGCGTCGAACATGGGCCGTGCGGCCGCCGGCGACTCGCCAGCCAGCCTTGGCTGGCTGGCTGAGCACATGCTGATCCTCGGCGTCACCAACCCGCAGGGCCGAAAATACCATGTGGCGGCGGCGTTCCCGAGCGCCTGCGGCAAGACAAATTTTTCGATGCTCGTTCCCCCGGCCGCCTTCGAGGGTTGGAAGGTCACCACCATCGGCGACGATATCGCCTGGATCAAGCCCCACGCCGATGGCAGGCTCTACGCCATCAACCCGGAAGCCGGCTACTTCGGCGTCGCGCCGGGAACCAACATGCTGACCAACCCCAACTGCATGGCCAGTCTGAACAGCGATGTGATCTTCACCAACGTCGCGCTGACCGATGACGGCGATGTCTGGTGGGAGGGGCTGGAAAAGGACGGCGACGCACTGCCGGCGCACCTGATCGACTGGCAGGGCAATGACTGGACCCCGCAAATCGCGCGTGCCAGCGGAGTCGACGGCAAACTCAAGCCCGCAGCACACCCGAACTCGCGCTTTACCGTCGCAGCGACCAACAACCCGGCACTGGACAGCGCCTGGGATGACCCGGCCGGTGTGGCCATCGACGCCTTCATATTCGGCGGCCGACGCTCGACGACAGTGCCTCTGATCACCGAGGCGCGCAACTGGGTAGAAGGCGTTTACATGGCGGCGACCATGGGCTCGGAGACAACCGCCGCTGCCGGCGGGCAGCAGGGCGTGGTCCGCCGCGACCCCTTCGCCATGCTGCCCTTTGCCGGCTACAACATGAGCGACTATTTCCAGCATTGGCTCGACATGGGCGAGAAACTTGCCTCGACGGGAGCACGCCTTCCCCGGATCTACACCGCCAACTGGTTTCGCAAGGGTGCCGACGGCAAGTTCGTATGGCCCGGCTACGGCGAGAACATGCGGGTGCTGACGTGGATGATCGACCGCATCGAGGGCAAGAGCCAAGGAACCGAGCATGTGTTCGGCGTGAGCCCGGCCTACCAGGAGATCAACTGGAGCGGCCTGGACTTCACGACCGAGCAATTCAATACCGTCACCAGCATCGACACCGCCGCCTGGAAGACCGAACTCCAGCTTCACGCAGACCTGTTCAAGCAGCTCGCCTACCACCTGCCGGAGGCCCTTCGTCAGACCAAGGAGCGCATCGAAAACCGCTTAGCGGCCTGACCGACCGCTTCGGGGTGAGCTCCGCCGACGCAGCAGATCCGTCGGCGGTATGAAGATCCAACTGCTGTCGGACCTGCATCTCGAGGCGCACCCGCACTTTGTGCCGAGCCCGGCGCAAGGCGCCGACCTCCTGGTGCTGGCTGGCGACATCGGTTCGTACCAAAAGGGCTCGCAACTGGATGATGGCGACTTCGGTTTAGCGCGCTTTTCCCCATTGCGGGGCTGGCCAACGCCGGTGCTTTTCCTGCCCGGCAACCATGAATACGACCTGCTCGACTTCGACGCGGCGCACGCGCGCCTGCGCGACACCTGCGAGCGGCTCGGAATGGTCTGGCTGGAACGCGAGGCGGTGCAACTGTGCGGCGTGCGCTTCATCGGCACCACCCTGTGGACCGACTTCGACGCCTTGGGCCCTGCGGCGGATGACCCGCGGGCCAGTCTGGCGGATCTGCTCAAAAGCCGGGAAAAGGCATTTCGCGCCGCCAACTACTACCTGCGCAAGACCGGCGGCACCCGCCTCGGTGTCCCGATGCTGGCGCAGCAGGTTCGGGAGCAGGCACTGGTTTGCCAGGAGTGGCTGCGCAAGGCGCTGGCAGAACGCGCCGAAGCAAAGACGGTGGTCGTGACCCACTTTGCGCCCAGCCTGCGCAGTGCAGACCCGCGCTACGGAATGGTTCCGGGTACGGCGGGGTTTTGCAACGCTCTCGACGATCTGCTTCCCAGCGCCGACTTCTGGCTGCACGGACATCTGCATGCGCCGAGTGACTATCTGCATGGCGGCTGCCGGGTGGTGGCCAACCCCCTGGGATACGCGCGCAAGGGGGAGCAGGCCGGCTTTATCGCTGATCTGCTAATAGACACTGAGTCTTGACTGGTGTCAAGCCGGCCGCCTTGGCGGCGCGCAAAACTGGGCGCTGGAATATTTTGGAGTCCGCGCATGAAAATCCTGCTCGCCGTCGATGGCAGCGCCTATACCAAGAGGATGCTGGCCTATCTGGTGACCCACAACGAAACATTCTCCAGCGCCAGCCACTACACGCTGTTTACGGCGCAGCCGGCACTGCCGGCGCGCGCGCGCGCCATCGTCGGCAAGGAGGTGGTGGACGCATACCAGGCCGATGAGGCCGAACGCGTGCTGGCGCCGGCCGCTAAGTTTCTGTTGCGCCACGGCGTCGAGGCGACCAGCGGCTGGAAGGTGGGCCCGGCGGGGGAGACGATCGCCAGGTTCGCACAGGCCGGGAAATTCGACCTGCTGGTGATGGGTTCGCATGGGCATGGCGCGCTGGCCAGCCTGGTTATGGGGTCGGTGGCGACCCAGGTGCTGGCGCAGTGCCGGGTTCCGGTGTTGCTGGTTCGCTGAGTGTGGCCATCAGCGGCCATCAGCGCGCGTTGAGCCCGTCAAAGCAGGTGCTCAGCACCAGGTCGACGATTTCTTCGTCGCTATGTTGCCCGCCCATTTGCAGAAACTCGAGTACCGGGTCGCAGGCGCGCGCGTACAGTGTGTAGAGCACGGCAATGGCCGGAAGCTCTCGGCGCAGCGAGCCATTCGCCTGCGCTTCTTCTATCCACGCTCCGAGGCGGTCGCTCACTTCTATCAGTCCGTCCATGTAGTCACGGTTCGCGATCAGCGTTGCGCGCAGGCTTGAGTTTTGGCTCGGCAACGACGGCATGTCGCCCGCGAGTTTGAGCTGCATCGTCCAGCGCACGGCTGCACGCAGGTTGTCCAGCGGCGCGGCGGCCGGCGGGAGCGACCCGAAGAAGTCCTGCGCGCGGCGCATCGCACGCACCATCGCCGCAGCCGCCAGGTCCTCCTTGCTGCAATAGTGCTTGTACAGACTGGCTTTGGCGATGCCGACCTGCGCTGCCACTTCGTCGAGCGTCATGGCATCAAAGCCCTTGTCGGCCAGCAAGCGGTTTACCGCTTGCATAATGGCTTCCTCGCGTGTTTTGAGCATCTGCGTCTTGAACGACGTTTTTGCGGCCGGGCTCTTGATCATGCTTCGAGTTTAGTCGGGCTACGCAGACTGGCTGCGCCCGGTCGCCGGACTGCGCGATCTAGCCACGCCGACGCGGGGTCTTGCGCCGCTTGGCCTTGCGGTACCATGAAAGGCCCCGTTTAAGGATAGCGTTCATGGCCACCCTCAGCCCGTTTCACCTTGCTTTTCCGGTTAGCTCCCTTGAGCGGGCCCGCGGTTTTTATGGCGAGCTGCTGGGTTGTCCGGAAGGGCGCTCGTCGCCGGAATGGATCGATTTTGATTTCTTCGGGCACCAGATCGTCGCCCATCTGTCGCCGGGTCCGGCGCAGCAGACGGCTACCAGCGCCGTAGATGGCCACAGCGTTCCGGTGCGCCATTTTGGTGTTGTGCTGGGCATGGACGAGTGGGCCGCTCTGGCCGACAAGTTGCGCAGGGCGGGGACGCAATTCATCATCGAACCGTATGTGCGCTTTAAGGGCGAGGTCGGCGAGCAGGCGACCATGTTCTTCATGGACCCCTGCGGGAATGCGATCGAGTTCAAGGCCTTCGCCGACCGTTCGCAACTATTCGCGCGCTAGGTCGCCGTGACCGCCAACACCCTGACCATCGACATTGTTTCGGACATCGTTTGCCCCTGGTGCTACATCGGCAAACGCAAGCTCGAGCTCGCCTTGGCGCTGCCGATGGCGGCCGGCCTGCCGACTGCAGAATTGCGCTGGCATCCATTCCAGCTTAATCCGGACCTGCCCGCCGAAGGCGTTGCGCGGCAACAGTACCTGCAAGACAAGTTTGGCGGCCCGCAGCGCGCCGCCCAGATTTACGACCGGGTTCGTGCCGCCGGCCGCGCCGTCGGCTTGGCGCTGGACCTAGACGGCATCACGCGCCAGCCGAACACCCTCGCTGCGCACGCGTTGCTGGCCTTCGCGCGGCAGGGTGGGGCTGCATCCGCCGGCGCTATGAAAGAGCGTTTGCTCAAGGCCTATTTTGTCGAAAACCGCTTCATCGGCAGCGCCGACGTGCTCGCCGAGATCGCTGGCGAGGCTGGGCTCGACGCCGACGCGGCGCGCGCCTTTATGCGCGATCCTGCGCAGCTCGAAGCGGTGGCCCGCGCTGACGCGCAGGCGCGCAGCGCGGGCATCAGCGGCGTCCCCTACTTCATCTTCAACCAGAAAGTGGCGTTGTCGGGCGCCCAGGAGCCGACCGAGCTTCTGGCGGCGATGCAACAGGCCCTCAACGTTTGACCTCCAGGGTCTGCGCGCTGCGCTTGCCGCCGACCCTGGGATCTGCAGTGTGGCAGCGGCTGAAGCGGCGCGCATGACGCGCAGCGAGCATCTTGATCTGCGGGCTGTCGCCCTGTTGTTGCTGTGCTGCATGTTCTGGGGCCTGCAGCAGGTGCTGGTCAAGGCCACCATCGCCGAAATCCCGCCGGTATTTCAGGCCGCGGTCCGCTTCACCGGAGCGACCCTCATTCTGTGCGTCTGGTGCCGCTTTCGCCGCATCGCCCTGTTCGCGCCCGACGCCAGCCTGAAGCCTGGGCTTCTGGCTGGCGCACTGTTCGCCATCGAGTTTGCCCTGATGTACAGCGCGTTGGAATATGGGGCGGCGTCGCGCGTCACGGTCTTCGTTTACACGGCGCCGTTCTGGGTCGCGTTGTTGCTGCCGATAGCGGTGAAGTCCGAGCGCCTGTGCGCGCTGCAATGGGCCGGTCTGGCGTTGGCGTTTCTGGCCATTGCGCTGAGTTTTGCTGACGGTTTTGCGCGTGTCGGTTCGGCGCATCCATGGCGCGGCGACCTGCTGGCGCTGGCCTCGGGAATGGCCTGGGGCTTGACGACGGTCGTCATCCGCAGTTCGGCGCTTTCTAGGGTGTCGGCTGAGAAACTGCTTTTCTATCAGGTGGCCATGAGCAGCTTGTGTCTGCCGATGGTCTCCCTCCTGCTTGGGGAGTCCTGGCGGTGGGAATGGAGTGCTTTTGCCGCGTTCTCAATCGGGCTGCAGACCGTTGTGGGCGCTTTTGCCAGCTTTCTCGCCTGGATGTGGATGCTGGGCCGGTACCCCGCGACGCGGATTTCGGCCTTCGTGTTTCTTACGCCGATCTTTGCGTTGATCTTCGGGTCGATTTGGCTGGGTGAAGCGGTCAGCGTCCATTTGCTGCTGGCGATCGCGCTGGTGGCTGCGGGAATCGCACTGGTCAATCGCAAGCCCGCTAGCGGTAAAAAGCCTCGACCTTGCCCTTTAGCGTGATCATCAGCGGGTTGCCCTTGCGGTCGCGGGTTTTTCCTGCCGGCACTTTGACCCAGCCTTCGCTGATGCAGTATTCCTCGACGTCCACCCGCTCCTTGTCGTTCAACCGGATGCCGATGGCATGCTCGAACACGGCGGCCAGGTGGTGAGGGCTGCGCGGGTCCGTTGACAGGCGGTCGGGCAGTGGCAAAAGGTGCGAGCGGTCGTTCATGGGCGTCCTGTTTCCAATGATGCAAAGCGAGGCCTATTTTTACAGGTCTGGCGGCCCGGCGTGTGGGCGTTGCGGCTCAGGGCGTCGTGCCGGGCGTTCGTCGGTACTGAATCGCCTCTGCAAGGTGGGCCGCTTCGATATGCGATGCACCCGCCAGGTCGGCGATGCTGCGCGCGACCTTGAGGATCCGGTGCATGCCGCGTGCCGACCAGCCCAGCCGTGCGCCGGCGTGGTGGAGCAGCTTCGCCGCCGCCGGATCGAGGCGCAGGAACTGGTCGATCTCGCGACCCTGTAGCGCGTGGTTCGCCTTTCCCTGACGCGCTAGCGCTGCTGCGCGCGCTTGGCTGCACCGGGCGCGGATGGCGGCGCTTGACTCGCCCGCCGGCGACTGCAGCAACTCGTCTGCAGACAGCGCGGGCACATCGACCTGGAGGTCGATGCGGTCCATCAGCGGACCGCTGATGCGGCCCTGGTAGCGCGCTACCTGGTCGGGTGTGCAGCGGCAGGCTCTGGTGGTGGCACCAAGGTAGCCACAAGCGCAGGGGTTCATCGCCGCGATCAGCTGGAATTGGGCAGGAAACTCGGTACTGTGCGCCGCGCGCGAGATGGTGATGGTTCCGGTTTCGAGCGGCTCGCGCAGTGCCTCGAGCGCAGCGCGCGGAAACTCTGCGAGCTCATCAAGAAACAGCACGCCATGGTGTGCCAGTGACACCTCTCCTGGCCGCGGCGGCGAGCCGCCGCCGACCAAGGCCACGGCACTGGCGCTGTGGTGCGGACTGCGGGTCGGTCGAACCGCCCAGCGCGACAACGAAAAGCGTCCGCCCAGGCTGGCGATGGCAGCGCTTTGCAGCGCCTCGTCAACGGTCATCGGTGGCAGCAACCCCGCAAAGCGGTGCGCCAGCATCGACTTGCCCGAGCCCGGCGGGCCGCTCAGTAGCAGGTTGTGGCCTCCCGCTGCAGCGATCTCCAGTGCACGCTTGGCGCCGACCTGTCCCTTTACATCGGCCAGGTCGTCATAGCGCGGCGAAGTCGTGGGCGCTTGCGCGCTGACCAGCGTCCAGCCGGGATCGTCTGCGCCGGTCGGGGCAAGCCCGCCCGGGGGCAGGAACTGCCGCACGACGTCGAGCAGGTGCCGCGCCCGGTAGGCCTTCGCGCCAGGAACCAGCGCTGCTTCTTCGGCGCTCTGCGGCGGCAACACCAGGCAGGTCTGCGCGCCCTGTGTGTGCAGCGCCATCCCCATCGCGAGCGCACCGCGGACGGCGCGCAGCTCGCCCGATAAAGACAACTCGCCCGCGAACTCATGGTCCTTCAGTCGCGTGGCGTCGATCTGGCCACTCGCGGCCAGAATGCCCAGCGCGATCGGTAGGTCAAAGCGGCCAGAGTCCTTGGGCAGATCTGCCGGCGCGAGGTTCACGGTGATGCGCTTGTTGTGCGGAAATTCCAGCCCCGCGTTCTGGATCGCCGAACGCACGCGCTCACGCGCCTCTTTGACCTCGACGTCGGCAAGCCCAACCAGCGTGAAACTTGGCAGGCCGTTTGCCAAGTGCACCTCGACGGTGACCGGCGTGGCCTGCAGGCCCACAAGGGCCCGGCTTTGCACCAAAGACAGGCTCACGGCAAGCGCTCCTTGATTTGGTGCGCTGCACCAGCAGCGCCCGACGCGCACGCACTACCAGGGTGCGCGCGTTGGAGAAACCTGTTCATCTTAGGGCCGTCCGCGCAGGCCTCGCCCGGGCGGCGACCACCGTGGACGAGATTGCGCAAGACGGTGGCACGTTCTGTGCGTTGAATCCAGCTCCAAAACAACTGCAGACGGAGACCCCCATGCCCTTCAAGCTCTTATCGGCTCTATGTGCCGCCCTCGTCGCCAGCGGCGCTCTCGCGCAAACCAAGGCGCCCGAGCCCGACTACACGCTGAACTACAACGCAGGCGCGGTTTCTGACTACCGTTTTCGTGGCCTATCGCAGACCTCGTTCAAGCCGGCCGCGCAGGCCGGCGCCGACCTGGCGCTCAAGAGCGGGGCTTACCTGGGTCTGTGGGCCTCCAACATCAAGTGGATCGAGGAGTATGTGGGTGCCACCAAGGGGGCGGCGGAGGTCGACCTGTACGGTGGCTATAAGGGCGATCTCGCCAAAGACCTCGCTTTTGACCTTGGGTTGATTCGCTACCAGTACCCCGGAAACACCGCGGGCAAGGTGAAAGGCTATGTAGACGCCAGCACGACCGAGGTATATGGCGCGATCACCTACGGCCTGATCACGGCCAAGTACAGCCGGTCGACGACCAACTTCATCGCCAACGCCGCGAGCCGCGGTAGCGGCTACTTCGAAGTCTCGGCCGGCTTCGACCTCGGCAACGGCCTCACGCTGACGCCGCACCTGGGCATGCAGCGCATACCGCACCAGGCCGGCGACGCCGGCGACTACACCGACTATTCGGCCAGTCTGGCGAAGGACTTCGGCAACGGACTGGCGCTCACTGCTTCGGCCATCGGAACCAACGCCGACCAAGTTTTCTACCGCGACACCCGGGGCCGGTTGCTGGGAAAGAGCACGCTGGTGGTCGGTTTGAAGTACAACTTCTGAGCGGAGGCAGTCATGAAATTGATAGCAGCGGTCATCAAGCCCTTCAAGCTCGACGAGGTGCGTGAAGCGCTCTCGGCGATCGGGGTGCAGGGAATCACCGTCACCGAGGTCAAGGGATTCGGTCGGCAAAAAGGGCATACCGAGCTGTACCGGGGCGCCGAGTATGTGGTCGACTTTCTCCCCAAGGTGAAGATCGAAGCCGCGGTGCAGGGGGACATGGCTGAGCGCGTGGTAGAGGCCATCGAAGCGGCAGCCCGTACCGGGAAGATCGGTGACGGAAAGATATTTGTCTATAGCCTGGAACAGGTCATACGCATCCGCACTGGCGAAACTGGAAAGGAAGCGCTATGAAAAAACTATTGCTGTCGCTTGCAATCGGGTGGGGTCTGCTGTTGGCCGGTAACGCGGCATTCGGGCAGGATGCTGCCGCCGCTTCGGCGCCGGTTGCAGCCGCTTCCGCTGCAGCCGAAGCGGTCGCACCGGCCACGGCCACGGCCGCACCGACGCCGGCCCCCAACAAGGGCGACGTGGCCTGGATGATCGTCGCCACCGCCTTCGTCATCATGATGTCGGTGCCAGGCCTGGCGCTTTTTTACGGTGGTCTGGTACGCAGCAAGAACATGCTGTCGGTGCTGATGCAGGTGTTTGTCACTTTCTCAATGATCGTCGTGCTGTGGTGCCTGTATGGCTACAGCCTGGCTTTCACCGAGGGCAACCAGTACATCGGTGGCTTCGACCGCCTGTTCATGAAGGGGATGTTCGACCCGATGAAGGGCGAGTTTGCGACGAGTGCGACCTTCAGCAAGGGCGTGGTGATTCCCGAACTGCTGTTCATGGCCTTCCAGGCGACCTTTGCTGCCATCACCTGCTGCCTGATCGTCGGCGCCTTTGCCGAGCGGATCAAGTTCTCGGCGATGCTGCTGTTCATGGCCCTGTGGTTCACTTTCAGCTACGCGCCGATTGCGCACATGGTGTGGTTCTGGATGGGCCCCGACGCGTATGCCAGCAAGGAGCTTGCAGACGGGCTCAACGCCAAGGCCGGCTTGATCTGGCAGTGGGGCGCGCTCGACTTCGCAGGCGGAACCGTGGTTCATATCAACGCTGCGGTCGCGGGTCTGGTCGGAGCTTTTGTGATCGGCAAGCGCACCGGCTACGGACGCGAGCCGATGGCGCCGCACAGCCTGACGCTGACCATGGTCGGGGCATCGCTGTTGTGGGTCGGCTGGTTCGGATTCAACGCCGGATCGGCGCTGGAGGCCAACGGGACGGCGGTGCTCGCGTTCATGAACACCTTCTCGGCCACGGCGGCGGCCGTGCTGGCCTGGTGTCTGGGAGAGGCGCTGATGAGGGGCAAGGCGTCGATGCTCGGCGCCGCGTCCGGGGCGGTGGCTGGCCTGGTGGCGATCACGCCGGCGTGCGGCAACGTCGGCTTGATGGGTGCGATGGTGATTGGCTTTGTCGCAGGATTCGCCTGCCTGTGGGGCGTGAACGGGCTGAAGAAGATGCTTGGCGCTGACGACTCGCTCGACGTCTTCGGAGTGCATGGTGTAGGCGGCATCGTTGGCGCTTTGCTAACCGGGGTGTTCAATAGTCAGGCCCTTGGCGGCCCTGGGCTGGTAAGCGACTGGGTAAGCGCAACCGTGTCGTCGATGCCGGTTGCCGACCAGGTTTGGATCCAGCTCAAGGCGGTCCTGCTGACAGTCGTCTGGTCCGGCGTCGTGTCGCTGGTGGCCTACAAGCTTGTCGACATGGTGATCGGCCTTCGCGTGAGTGAAGAAGACGAACGCGAAGGCCTGGACATCAGCTCGCACGGCGAAACGGCTTACGGACGCTAAGCTGGCTGGGTCCTGCCGCCGCACCCGGCGACGGCCGCAGTGGCCCATGCATAGCGGCGTTTGGTCCGCGCGCGCCACGGCGCGCGCGGACCAATTTTTTGGGCGGACCGTCCGCTGCAGGCACAATGCAGTCAGGAGACGCTCGCAGCATCATGACACCGACCGACCTGACTATTTCTGTCGTGCAAACGCCGCGCGGCGCGGGGACGCGCGCATGAAATGGCAATTGCTGAGCGCCGAGCCCAACGAACTCGGCGAGTCGCCTTTCTGGCATCCTGCCGAGCGCATGCTGTACTGGATCGACATACCGGCTCGGCAGATCTTGCGTCTGGGCGCTGGCGGCGGTGCGGCGCAATGCTGGGCCATGCCCATGGAGCCCGGCTGCATCGCTCCGGCAGCAGGCGGCGGCCTGGTGGTGGCGCTGCGCGACGGGATCTATCGTGCCCGCACCTGGGGCGCAGACCTGCAATTGCTGCGCGCCTGCGACCACGACCCCAAGACCACGCGCTTCAACGACGGCAAGGCCGACCCGCTGGGACGTTTTTGGGCGGGGACGATTTTCGAGCCGCGCAGCGCCGCCCTGGCCGAGTTGGTTGCGCTCGATTGCCGCGCCGCCGGTGCGCCCGCGATGCAACGCATGGCGGGTGATGCAACGGTTGGCAATGGGCTGGGATGGTCGCCGGATTGCAAGACGGTTTACTGGTCGGACACCTCTGCGCACGCCATCCGCGCCTGGGACTGGGACGCGGCCGCCAACACCCTTAGCGGCGAGCGGGTATTTCAGCGTTTCGCGCCAAAGCCGGCAGGATGGCAAAGCGGCATGCAAGGGTATGGCGGACGGCCTGACGGCGCAGCCGTCGACGTGCAAGGCAACTACTACGCCGCCATGTTCGAGGGAAAGCGACTGCTCAAGTTCGCGCCCGACGGCAAGTTGCTGGCCGAGATCGCCACCCCGGCGCAATGCCCGACGATGCCGTGCTTCGGCGGCGACGACCTGCAAACCCTCTACATCACGACCGCGCGCCACAACCGCCCCGCCGCGGAGCTTGAGCGGTTGCCGCTGTCGGGCTGCGTGTTTTCAACCCGTGTGGGTGTACCGGGTCTGCCGGTCAACTTCTTCCGTGATTAGCGGCCCTGCAGGCCCCCGGGTGCCAGGCCTCCGACGGCAGGGTCAGGCGCTGCCATGATGGCGATGCACAGCGAAGTGCGGCGCCTCGCGGACCAGATTGCCTCGGCCGCGTCGGCCGGTTCGCCCCTGCGTATCCGCGGCGGCGGCAGCAAGGACTTCTACGGCCAGCAACTTCAAGGGGACCTACTCGACACCGGCGCGCTGCGCGGCATCGTCGCCTACGAACCAAGCGAGCTGGTCGTCACCGTGCGCGCCGGAACCCCGCTGGCAGAGCTTGAGGCGGTGCTGGCGCAGCAAAGCCAGCATCTGGCATTTGAGCCGCCGCATTTTGGCGCCGCTGCCACCGTCGGCGGCATGGTCGGCGTCGGCTTGTCGGGCCCGCCGCGCGCGGCCACCGGGTGCGTTCGTGACTATGTGCTTGGAGTGCAGATGCTCAACGGCCGCGCCGAGTTGCTTCGCTTCGGCGGACAGGTGATAAAAAATGTCGCCGGCTACGACATATCGCGCTTGATGGCGGGTTCCATGGGAACACTCGGACTGATGACCGAGGTGTCGCTGAAGGTGCTGCCGGTGGCGACGGCGCAGGCGACGATGCTGTTCGAACTCGACCAGGCGCAGGCGCTGAAGCGGCTCAACATCTGGGCTGGCCAGCCGTTGCCGCTCAACGCGAGTTGTTGGCTAAGGGATCGGGATCGGGGCTGCCTGTACCTGCGCCTGCGCGGCGCGCGGGCGGCGGTCGAGTCGGCCTGCCGCAGCATGGGCGGCGAGCTACAGGGCGACTCGGCGGCGGCCGACTGGGACGCGCTGCGCGAGCAGACGCTGCCTTTTTTCGAACGCGCTTGCGGGCAATGCCTTTGGCGCTTGAGTGTTCCCGACAGCACCGGCGTGATGGATCTGGACGCGCACAGTGTTCTGATTGAATGGGGTGGCGCGTTGCGCTGGGTGAAGGCGCCGGTGAGCGCCGCGACGCATTTGCGCCGTGCCGCCAGCGCGGCCGGCGGCACGGCGACGCTTTTTCGCCAGGCACAAGCCGATGGCGCGCCCGACGCCAGCGGCACGGCGGTCTTTCACCCGCTCGCACCGGAACTGCAGCGCATCCACCGTGCGCTGAAGCAGCAGTTCGATCCGGCCGACATTTTCAACCGCACGCGCATGGGCGCCGCTATCTGAGCGGCGGCCAAGGGTCCGTTCGGCAACTTCTACACCATGCAAACCAAGCTCGCGCCGCAATACCAGGGCAGCGCCGACGGCGCAGCCGCAGAATCGATCCTGCGCAAGTGTGTGCATTGCGGCTTTTGCACCGCCACCTGCCCGACCTACCAGCTGCTCGGCGACGAGCTCGACGGTCCGCGCGGGCGCATCTACCTGATCAAGCAGGTGCTCGAGGGTCAGCCGCCGACGCGCAAGACGCAGCTGCATCTGGACCGATGCCTCACCTGTCGCAACTGCGAGACCACCTGCCCCAGCGGCGTCGATTACGGCCATCTGGTCGATATCGGGCGCAAAATGGTCGACGCCAAAGTGCCCCGTCCGGCGAGCGAAAAGGCGCTGCGCTGGGCGCTCAAGGAGGGCCTGTCGTCGCCTCTTTTCGCGCCGGCCATGCGCGTCGGACAGTGGCTGCGCCCGATGCTGCCGCGGGCCCTTCAGAATAAGGTTCCCCGGCTTCAGTCCGCCGGCGTATGGCCGCATCGCTTGCACGCCCGAAAGATGCTGCTGCTGGCGGGTTGCGTGCAGCCGGCAATGATGCCCAACATCAACTTCGCCACCGCGCGCGTGCTCGACGCCGCGGGCGTGCAGACCCTGCTGGCGCCCGCCGCGGGTTGCTGTGGTGCGCTGAAGTTCCACCTCAACGACCAGGCGGGCGCAATGGTCCAGATGCGCGCGAACATCGACGCCTGGTGGCCTTATCTTGATGGAGACGACGCCGTCGAGGCGATCGTCATGAACGCCTCGGGCTGCGGTGTCACGGTGAAGGAATACGGCCATATCTTGCGCGACGACCCGGCCTACGCGCAGCGCGCGTCGCGGGTCAGCGCACTCACGCGCGACCTCAGCGAGTTGCTGCCGGACCTGGTCAGACCACTGGCGGGCAAGCTTGACGCCGCGCGTGTTCGCAACGCGGGGGGCAACCAGGCGTCAGAGACGATCGCCTTTCATCCTCCGTGCACGCTGCAGCATGGCCAGCAACTGCGCGGCGGCGTCGAGCAGCATCTGGGCGCGCTCGGCTTCAAGCTGCGGGTGGCCGTCAACGAATCCCACCTGTGCTGTGGCTCTGCCGGCACCTATTCGGTTCTTAACCCGGACATTGCGCAGCAGCTTCGCGACCGCAAGCTGGAAAAGCTGGCGGAACTCGCGCCAGCGCTCATCGTTTCGGCCAACATCGGCTGCATCAGCCACTTGCAAAGCGGCACAGCCACGCCGGTCCGCCACTGGGTCGAGTTGCTGGACCAGGCGCTCGTCGCCCCGTCGCGCTGAGAAGGGGCGTGCCGCGCCCTGTGGCCCAAGGCCGTGTAGCCACCGGCCAGGCTCAGGCCGCCAGCGCAGCCTCTATGTCGGCGGCCAGGCTTTCGGGTGTGTCGGTCGGCGCGTAGCGCCTGATGACCCGGCCGTCTTTCCCGACCAGGAATTTGGTGAAGTTCCACTTGATCGCCCGGGTTCCCAGCAGGCCGGGTGCTTCGGACGCAAGCCACTGGTAGAGCGGCGTAGCCTGATCACCGTTGACATCTACCTTGGCCATCATGGTGAAGCTGACACCGTAATTGGACTGGCAAAAAGCAGCGATGCCCGCGTTGCTTCCCGGGTCCTGCGCGCCGAACTGGTTGCAGGGGAAGCCCAGCACCGCCAGACCCCTTGGCCCATAGTCCTGGTGCAGCTTTTCAAGGCCGGCAAATTGTGGCGTGAAGCCGCAGGCGCTGGCGGTGTTGACGATCAGCAGCACCCGACCCCTGAGCGCCTCGAGCGCCAGCGGCTGGCCGTCAATTTTTTCGACTGAAAACCCATAAACCTCGGACATGCCCAACTCCTGTCTAAAACCTGCCGAATCCGCGCAGGAGGTCACATAAACCGCCGGGTCGCGCTTGAACGCCTCAGCCCTGGGCATTGTCATTGCGGGCAATGGCCAGCAGGTGCTCGACCTCGGCGCGGTGCGCGACGCAATTGTGCGCGTGCCAGCGCCTGATCACCCACATCACCGACGCTATCACCAACCCAAAGGCGGTGATAGCGCCAAAGGTTGGCAGACCCAGCCCGGTTCCCAGGCTGTAGGCCGCTCCCAGCGCCAGAATGCAGGCCTGCTCGTTGAAGTTCTGCACCGCAATCGACCTTCCGGCGCCCATCAGGTTGTGGCCACGGTGCTGCAGCAGCGCGTTCATCGGCACCACCAGAAACCCGCCCAGCGCGCCGAGCAGAACCAGGAAGGGCGCCGCAACCCAGACATTGTCGATGAGTATCAGCATGATGATCAGCACGCCCATACCGATGCCCAGCGTGATCACGCGCGGGCCGTCCTCCAGTCGCATGCGGATCGACGCGACCACCGCGCCCGCCGCCATGCCGATCGCGACCACGCCCTGCAGTGCCGAGGCCTGCGTCACGGTGTAGCCGAGCGCGGCCGCGGCCCATGCCAGTACGATGAAGCGCAGGTTGCCCGCGACGCCCCAGATCAGCGTCGTCGCAGCCAGTGAAATCTGGCCCAGTCGGTCGCTCCACAGCCGCAGGTTGCAGGTCCAGAAATCGGCGATCAAGCTGACCACGTTGCGCGACAAAGGGCGCATTTCGACGCCGGTTTCGGGTATGTGGGTGTTGAACCAGGTCGCCAGCAGGTAGACGAAAATCAGCATGCTGATCGCCGCTTCGGGCGGCGTTTCGATGCCGGTGTCGATGATCGGGAAATCGATGCCGAGCATCAGGTGCGACACGTGCGGACTGACCAGCTGGCCACCGAGCAAGACGCCCAGGATGATCGAGCCGATGGTGAGACCCTCGATCCATCCGTTGGCCTTGACCAGCTGCGACGCCGGCAGCAGCTCGGTCAGGATGCCGTACTTGGCGGGCGAATAGGCTGCGGCGCCAAGGCCGACGATGGCGTAGGACATCAGCGGGTGCGTCCCAAAGAGCATCATGAGGCAACCGGCGACCTTGATGAAGTTGCTGTAAAGCATCACCCGACCCTTTGGCAGCGAATCGGCAAAGGCACCGACAAAGGGCGCCAGCATGACATAGAACAGCGCAAACATGGGCACCAGCGCCGCCTGCTGCCACTCCGGCGCATTGCTGCCTCTGAGCAGTTGCACCGCAGCCACGAACAGCGCGTTGTCCGCCAGCGAACTGAAGAACTGCGCCGCCATGATGGTGTAAAAGCCACGCTTCATATCGGGGCTCTGGGGCCATCAGGGGGGCTGATGGCGTTGTATTGCGGGCTTGTCTCCAACTTGGGGAAGGTTATATCATGCCGGTCCGCGGTGCCAGAATCCGGGCTTGCGCCATCCTGTGCTGAAAGCCCGCCATGCCTCGTCCCGTTCACGCCACCATTCACGCAGACGCACTGCGCCAAAATCTGGCGCGCGCCAAAAGCGCAGCGCCCGATGCCCGGGTCTGGGCGGTGGTCAAGGCCAACGCCTACGGGCATGGGATCGAGCGGGTCTTCGAAGCGCTGCAGGCAGCCGACGGCTTCGCGTTGCTCGACCTCGGCGAGGCCGAACGGGTGCGCAAGCTGGGCTGGCGCGGCCCGGTGCTGTTGCTCGAAGGCGCGTTCGACGCGCGTGACCTAGAGCTGTGCTCGCGGCTGGACCTGTGGCATACGGTGCACTGCGAAGAGCAGATTGACCTGTTGGCGGCGCACAAGACGCACGCGCCGCACCGGGTCTTCTTGAAAATGAATTCCGGCATGAACCGACTGGGTTTCGCGCCGCAGCGATATCGCGCCGCCTGGACGCGGCTCAATGCGCTGCCGCAGGTGCAGGAGGTGTCGCTGATGACGCACTTCAGCGACGCAGACGGCGCGCCGGGCATCGCGGCGCAGTTGGCGGTATTCGAAGCGGCGTCGGCCGAGTTGCCCGGTGAGCGCAGTCTGTGTAACAGCGCCGCGCTGCTGCGCCATGGCAGGATCGCGCATGAGGCGCTGTGGTCGGACTGGGTGCGCCCGGGCATCGCGATCTATGGCAGTGCGCCGGACTATCCGGAGCATGATGCGGATTTCTGGGGCCTGCAGCCGACGATGACGCTGGCCGCCAAGATCATCGCGGTGCAGGAACTGCAGCCTGGTGACACGGTCGGTTACGGGTCGGGCTTCGTTGCTGACCGCACGATGCGCATTGGCGTGGTGGCCTGCGGTTACGCCGATGGCTACCCCCGGCTGTGCCCGACCGGAACCCCGGTGCTGATCGGCAGCGTGCGCAGCCGAAGCATCGGTCGCATCAGCATGGACATGATGACCGTCGACCTTGGCCCTGCGCCGCAGGCTGGCTTTGGAAGTGAGGTCACGCTGTGGGGGCGCTCATCGACGGGCAGCGTGCTCGAAATTGATGAGGTGGCGCACTGCGCGGGTACGCTGGGCTATGAACTGATGTGCGCGCTGGCGCAACGCGTTCCGGTGGTGCTCGCCTGAGCCTCCGATCACGGCCTCGCCGGTGGCGCTTGGAGATCCAGGTGGATCGAGCGGGTATCCGGGTCGGAGGGTGATGCATGGTCTTGGAATTCGAGTTGGCGAGCAAGCTCGCGCATGCGCTGGTTGTTACCGAGGACGGTCGCCACCAGCCTGCGGGTTCCCCTGGCACGCAGGTAGTCGACCATCTTGCGCAGCAGCAGCGCGCCCAGGCCCAAGCCCTTGATGTCTGAGCGCACGATGATGCCGAACTCGGCGTCGATATTGTCGGGGTCGGCCACGGCACGAACGACGCCAAGGGTCTGCTCGGCTGCGTTGGCGGGATCGGGGTCGCACGCCACGGCCACAAAAGCCATCTCGCGCTCATAGTCAATTTGCGTCAGGCGGGCGAGTTCGCCGTGCCCGATACTGCGGCGGCTGTAGAAGACCCGCATGCGGATATCCTCTGCGTCGAGTTGACCCAGGAACTGGCGGTGCTGGAATTCGTCTTCAGGACGAATCGGGCGTAGCGTGAGCAGGCGGCCCTGCCACGGCAGGGTTTGGACCAGATCCAGGGGATAGGGACGAATTGCAAAATTCGCCGCGCCCGCCGGAGCCGATACCTTCAGCCCTACGCGCGCGTCGAGCGCGAGGGCCCCCTGGTGATTGAGGATCAGCGGGTTGATGTCGAGTTCGCTAATCTGCGGCAAGTCGGCGAGCATCTGCGACACCGTGACCAATACCTCGTACAGCGCATCAAGGTCTGCCGCCGGCACATCGCGCCAGCCCTTAAGCAGGCGCGAGACGCGGGTGCGTTCGACCAGCGCGCGCGCCAGCGCGAGGTTCAGTGGCGGCAGGGCCAAGGCGCGGTCGGCCAGCAACTCGACCGCCGTCCCGCCCTGCCCAAACAGGATCACCGGGCCGAATGCCGGGTCGATCGCCGCGCCGACGATCAACTCCTGCGTGTGCGCGCGCCGGACCATGGCTTGGACCGTGAAGCCGTCGATGCGCGCGCCGGGGCGCGCCTGGCGCACCCGCTCCAACATAGCCTGCGCCGCCAACCGCACCTCTTGCGCACTGGCCAGGTTGAGCGCGACTCCGCCGACCTCGGACTTGTGGGAAATGTCCGCCGACAGGATCTTCAGCGCCACCGGATAGCCCACCTGCGTTGCCGCGGCGATTGCTGCCACCGCCGTCGCAGCAGCCGTGCGCGTGGCGACGGTCTCTATCCGGTAGGCTGACAGCAGGGCTTTGGCCTCGGGTTCGGTCATCAGTGTGCGGCCGCTCGCCAGTGTGGTGTCGATCAGCGCTTGCGCGCCAGCCCGGTCCGCCGGCAGGCGTGCGGCAGCGGCCGGTGGAGTCTGCATCAACTGCTCCTGGTTGCGCCGGTAGGCCAGGCCCATCGCAAAGGCGCGAACCGCCTGTTCGGGCGTATCAAAGCATGCGACTCCTGCGTCCTGAAAGCTTTGGCGCGCCTGCGCGACCGCGGTCCCGCCAAGCCAGCAAGCGAGCAGGCGCGGCGGCGACTGCGTAGCAAGGGGCAGCAGGGCGCGCGCTATGTCGGCGCTGGCGACGATCGCCGTCGGCGCATGGATGAACAGCACGGCCCCTGCCGCCGGATCCTGGTTGATCGCTTTCAGTGCCTCGACATAGCGCTGGGCCGGGGCGTCGCCAATGATGTCGACCGGGTTCGCGTGCGACCAGTTGGCAGGCAATACCGCGTCGAGTTGCGCGATCGTCGTCGCCGACAGTTCAGCCAGCGCAATCCCCGCGTGCGCCGCCGCGTCGGCGGCCATGACACCCGCGCCGCCGCCGTTGGTCAACACCGTCAGCTGGTCGGACCGGTTCGAGCCGAATCGCGCCAGTGTCTGCGCCGCTAGGAACAGATCCTGCAGCGTGTCGACGCGCAGCATGCCCGCGCGCGCAATCGCCGCCTCGTAGACCATATCCGAGCCTGCCATGGCGCCGGTGTGCGATGCCGCTGCGCGCTGGCCTTGGAGCGAACGGCCGGCCTTGACCACGATGACTGGCTTGTTGCGCGCAGCCGCGCGTGCCGCCGACATGAACTTGCGCGGCGCATCGACCGATTCGATGTAGAGCAGGATGGCCCGGGTGTGGGCGTCACTTGCCAGATAGTCCAGCACATCGCCAAAGTCGACGTCGGCGTGTTCGCCGAGCGACACCAGATGTGAAAAGCCGATGCCGAGGGTGTCGGTCCAGTCCAGCATGGCCGTCAGCAGGGCTCCCGACTGCGTGACGAAGGCGAGCTCGCCGGGCTGGGCCGCCGCCTGCGCAAAGCTAGCGTTGAGCCCGACCTGCGGGACTTGAAGACCGATGCAGTTGGGCCCCAGGATGCGCAGAAGATGGGGCCGGGCCGCCGCGAGCATGGATTGTGTTTGCGCGGCGTCGAGCCCAGCGCTGAGGATGATCGCGGCCCGGGTGCCCAGTTGCCCGAGTTGGGCGACCAGCCCGGGTACCGTAGCGGGCGGTGTGCAGATCAGCGCCAGGTCGGGGGCACCGGGTAGCGCTGCGGCATTGGCGAAGACCGGCTTGCCGCCCAGCGACTGGTACCGGGTGTTGACCGCGTACACAGGGCCTTGGAATCCGCTGGTGATCAGATTGCGCCAGACCGTCGCGCCGACGCTGGCGGGTCGGTCGGAGGCGCCAAAAACGGCGACGCTGGAAGGGGAAAACAGCGAATCCAGGTTGCGAATGCTCATAGCGCGATGCTGTCGATGGGATGC
>CAISIP010000052.1 GCA_903885415.1 uncultured beta proteobacterium | reverse complement strand
GCCCTTGATCTGCGACATGAGGGTGGGCGCGCAAAAGAAACTCATCGCCGTTCGTCCCAGCGGGTGGTTGAAGGCCTTCACGCTGGTGCGCCTGGACATAGGCTCGTCTGCCACCACCAGGTCCAGACGCTGCAATGCGAGTTGGGCCAGTAAATCGGGAAACTTGCCCTCGCTACAGATCAACCGTACCGGTTCCGACACCAGCAAAGCGGGTTCGAGCAGGTGGTATGCGATCGACTTGGCCACCGAATCGGCAACGCCAACGCGAAACTCCAGCACCCGCTGGCCACCGCGCGCCTGTCGAATTGCTGCCTCCAGTTCTGTCCCGAGGTTGAAGATCTGATCGGCATAGCGCAGGGCAACGCGACCGTCGTCCGTCAATTCAAGTTGGCGGCCGCTCTTGCGAAACAATTTGCGGCCTAGCCACCCCTCCAGCAGCTTGATCTGCCCCGACAAGGTCTGGGGCGTGGTGTGCAGTTGTTCGCCCGCGCGCATGACGCCACCGGCCTTGGCCGTGACCCAGAAGTAGTGCAGGTGCCGAAAGTTCATCTAAAAAATCCTTTGAAGAACAAATTAGATCGTATTTTACGAAGTAAAAATTGATAAAATTCGAATTTACACGAATCAATATTCAATCTACATTGGGGCATTGCCACGGCTGTCGTGGTATCCACGAGGGGGCCCCAATGCGACTGACGACCAAAGGACGGTTTGCCGTCACGGCGATGATTGATGTGGCGATGTACCAGCCGGGAGGGCCGGTTGCGTTGGCAGGCATTGCGCAACGCCACCAGATTTCGTTGTCCTATCTGGAGCAGATGTTCAGCAAGTTGCGTCGCGACGGGTTGGTCGCGAGCACGCGCGGACCCGGCGGCGGCTACGCACTGGCCCGTGCCGCCGAAAGCATCACGGTAGCCGACATCGTCAGTGCCGTGGAAGGGCGTGATAAGCCCGACGCCTCGTGCACCGGAACGCCGGCGGTGCGGGAAATGACGCAGGAACTCTGGGACAGTTTGAGCTTGAGAATGTTCGACTATCTGCAATCGGTCAGCTTGCACAGTCTGGTGGTCGAACAACTGGCCAATGGCAAATCCATGCCATTGCGCAAACCCGCCAGACGGGGCGTTTTCAAAAGGCCCGCGCAGGGAAATTCAGGCGACCTCGCGGTCAATTCGATTTTTGCGTTGGGGAAATCGTTTTTCGCCAAGGCTTAGGCGCCCCGGGCAGCGGCCCGGTCGCCCTATACTGGCGCGACCAACGATCCCCATGCGCGCCGAAACGTGACCCACCCTAGAGAATTGCCGCTGCAGACGCTGCAGTTCTATGCCACCGCCCCCTATCCCTGCAGTTACCTCAGCGGCCGCAAGGCGCGCTCGCAGGTGGCGACGCCCAGCCATCTGATCAACAGCGCCACCTACTCCGACCTGGTCAGCCAGGGTTTCAGGCGCAGTGGCCTGTTCACATACAGGCCCCATTGCGACTCCTGCCAGGCGTGCGTGCCCTTGCGGGTGCTAGCCAGGACCTTTACACCGGACCGCAGTCAGCGCCGCACATGGGCACGGCATGCCGATCTGCAGGCCCGGGTGATGAAACTCGGGTTTGTTCCTGAGCACTACCAGTTGTACCTGCGCTATCAAAACGGCCGCCATGCCGGCGGTGGAATGGACCAGGACAGCGTCGAACAGTACACCCAGTTCCTGCTGCAAACCCGCGTCAACTCGCGCCTGGTGGAGTTCCGTTCCCCCGAGGCCAACGGGGCGCCAGGCGCCCTTAAAATGGTCGCGATACTGGACCTGCTGGAAGATGGAATTTCGGCCGTGTACACCTTTTACGAACCCGACCCGGGAACCAGCTATGGCACCTACGGCGTGCTGTGGCAGATCGAGCAGGCGCGCCAACTCGATCTGCCGCATCTGTACCTGGGCTACTGGATTTCGGCCAGCGCCAAAATGAACTACAAAGCCCGCTTCCAACCGCAACAGATGCTCGTCAATGGCGTCTGGTCGGACAAAGACAGCGCCGGGAGCGGCGTTTGAAACGCCAGGACCCGGGCACCCATGCCGCCCCCACCGTACAGGTCATCGAGCGCATATTTTCTTTGATAGACGTGCTGGCTTCGCGCGAAGATGCAACCTCGCTCAAGGAGATCAGCGAAAGAACCGGCCTGCATCCGTCGACCGCGCACCGCATACTCAACGACTTGGCAATCGGGCGCTATGTCGAGCGCCCGCAACCCGGGAGCTATCGCCTGGGCATGCGGCTGTTGGAGTTGGGAAACCTGGTCAAGGGACGCCTGAGCGTTCGCGATGCCGCCCTGGCGCCGATGCGCGAACTGCACAAGAAGATCCAACAGCCGGTCAATTTAAGTCTGCGTCAGGGGGACGAGATCGTCTACGTCGAGCGCGCGTACAGCGAGCGTTCGGGAATGCAGGTGGTCCGGGCCGTGGGCGGGCGGGCACCTTTGCACCTGACATCGGTCGGAAAGCTGTTTCTGGCCACCGACGATGCGCAACGCCTGCGCGCCTACGCCGCACGCACCGGTCTGCACGGACAGACCCGCAACAGCATCACGCAACTGTCGGTACTAGAACGCGAACTGGCTAGGGTTCGACTGCTGCATTACGCGCAGGACAACGAAGAGCTTGAACTCGGCGTACGCTGCATGGCGGCCGGTATCTACGACGACCAGGGCAAGCTGATTGCCGGATTGTCCATTTCGGCGCCGGCCGACCGATTGGACGAAAACTGGCTTTCCCAACTGAAACTCACAGCGGACGCAATCTGCGCGACGCTGGGTTTCAGTCAGCCCGCATAGCGAGCCGCAGGGCGTCAGGCCAAGGGCTTCAGGCTGGGGGTTGATTCGACCCAGCGGCGTACCCGCTCGGCGTCGGCGATACGGGTCAGCTTGCCGGCAGAATCGAGGAAAACCATGATCAGTTTGCGCCCCGCCACGGTTGCTTGCATCACCAGGCACCGCCCGGCCTCGGATATGTAGCCGGTCTTCTGCAGCCCGATTTGCCAATTCGGGCTGGTGACAAGGCGATTGGTGTTGTTGAACTGTAGCGTCTTCTTGCCAATCGCGACTTGGTAGCGCGGCGATGTCGACAGCTCCCTTAGCGTCGGATCGGCATGGGCCATGCTAACCAGACGGACCAGATCCTGCGCGCTGGACTGGTTCTTGCTCGACAGCCCAGTGGGCTCCACATAATGGGTGGCGCTCATTCCAAGCGCGTGCGCCTTGCTGTTCATCTGTTCGACAAAGGCGGCCAAACCACCGGGATGCGCCCGGCCCAGCGCATGGGCGGCCCTGTTTTCGCTGGCCATCAGGGCCAGGTGCATCAGCTCACCGCGGCTGAGGACGGTTCCGACCTTGAGCCGCGAGCGACTGCCCTTTTCGGTGTCAACGTCGTCCTGGGTGATGGTGATCATCTCACCCATGGGTAAATTGGCTTCGCTGACAATCACGCCGGTCATCAGTTTTGTCAGTGATGCGATCGGCAGCACCGCGTGCTCATTCTTGCTGAACAGCACCTCTCGGGTGTCTTGGTCAATTACCAGCACCACCCCGGACTTCAGGTCCAATGCGTCCTGCGTCTGGT
Organism: uncultured beta proteobacterium; assembly: GCA_903885415.1. GTDB lineage: Bacteria > Pseudomonadota > Gammaproteobacteria > Burkholderiales > Burkholderiaceae_C > CAISIP01. The sequence goes on along the minus strand of CAISIP010000052.1, from coordinate 793 downwards.
GCAGTCCAGCGAGTTCACCAAACGAAGGCTTTGCCGCAACGATGGCCCTCGCCGTCCGCTTGCGTTTCGCCACCGCGGCAGGTCTGGCGGAGCCGGACTTTCCCACAACCGGCGCAGCCGCCGCCGACTGCTTCTGGGCCGCCGCAGCGTGGACCGATGGCGCCATCAGCGCGGCCAGAAGGAATGCCGCTGCAAGCAGGCGTGGGGTTCTTTTCAAAAGCTTCTTTCGGTCAAAAAGGCGCCGCCCCCAGCGGGGGCGCGGACCCAAAACGGACCCTAGGCGCTATTCTAATAAAAAAACTTTAAAATTCAAGTACTTGCACCAGCTTATTCATGCTGGACGCGGCCCTATCCCTGAGCCGACACCCGCTCGGCTTTGCTGTGCAACTTGTTCAGGGCACTGATGTACGCCTTGGCAGATGCAACCACGATGTCCGGGTCTGCACCCACTCCGTTAACCACCCTGCCGCTGTTTTGCAGTCGCACCGTCACCTCGCCTTGGCTTTCGGTGGAACCGCTGATCGCGTTGACAGAATACAGGACCATCTCGGCGCCGCTATGGACATGGGTTTCAATCGCCTTGAGCGTCGCGTCCACGGGTCCGTTGCCCTCAGCGCTGCCTTTGACTTCTTGGCTATCGACCGTGAACACGATGGTGGCGTGCGGGCGCTCGCCGGTTTCGCTGTGCTGGGACAGCGAAACAAAGCTGTAATGCTCATTTTCATGGCTCAAGCACTCATCGCTCACCAGGGCCAATATATCCTCATCAAAAATTTCGCTCTTGCGGTCGGCG
>CAISIP010000051.1 GCA_903885415.1 uncultured beta proteobacterium | reverse complement strand
GACGTCGAGCAATACCTGCATCACATTCCCGGCGGCGTCATTTCACACCTGCGAAGCCAGGTTGCGCAACTTGGCATGAGCGCGCGCCTGCCCGAAGTGCTGGAAGAGGTGGCCCGCGTCCGCATCGATTTTGGCTATCCGATCATGGTGACGCCGTTTTCGCAGTTTGTAGGGAGCCAGGCTGTGCTAAACATCATGACTGGGCAACGCTATACCCAGGTATCCGACGAAGTCATCGAATTTGCCCTCGGGCGCTGGGGAAACGAAGCCGCCGAATCCATGGATGCGGGAATCAGGGATCGAATTCTCGACCGCTCACGCGCACGCGAACTGTCCGTCCCACCAGCGGAACCCTCGCTCAAGGACGTGCGAAAACAGCTCGGCGGCGCAAGACTCAGCGACGAAGATTTGATATTGCGGCTGCTTGCGCCCGAGAGCGAAATCGCCACAATGCGCGCCGCTGGCGCGCCACGGCTAGAGTACGCAACCGGGGGAGCCTCATTTGTCAAACTCGTAGCCGCGCTGGCGCGCCGCCGCGATCTACGCAAGGTCTACGTTCGCAGCGGCAATATGGAAGTCACGCTCAGGTAAAGAGTCTGATCAGGCACGCAAAGCACGGCTTTCCCTTATCCGTGCCCTGCAAATTTCCAAACTCTTGAATCACCTTAACGATGATTTCTACATACACACCGATCTGCCCCTAAGTTAGACTAAGTGTGCGCTTTGAGACGCGCAACCAACAACACAAAATCGGGGAAAACATGCGCACAGCAGTCACGTGGACAGGCGGCAAGGATCATTGGACCAGCAGGCAAGCCGGCGCGGACGAAATCAAGCTGTTCATGTGGCAAAAGCCGGCCAAGGCCGGGATCGCACACGCCGGTACCATTCTGTTCGTGCACGGCTCGTCCATGGCCTCGCAACCGACCTTCGACCTGAGCGTGCCCGGCCGGCCCTACTCTTCGGTGATGGACTGGTTCCGCGACCGCGGCTTTGACACCTGGTCGCTGGACAACGAGGGCTACGGCCGCTCGACCAAGACGCGCCCGATCAACGCCGACATCTCCAACGGCGCCGATGACCTGGAGGCAGCCAGCGACTACATCACCAAAACCACCGGTGCGAAAAAGCTGCTGGTCTACGGCATCTCATCGGGCGCCCTCAAGGCCGCGCTGTTCGCGCAGCGCCACCCGGAGCGCGTGGCGCGCGTGGCGCTCGACGCCTTTGTCTGGACCGGCGCGGACAGCCCGACATTGGAACAGCGCAAGAAAAAACTGCCCGAGTTTATCGCCAAGAACCGCCGCCCCATAGACCGCGCCTTTGTCGAGAGCGTGTTCACGCGCGACCACCCGGACACCGCCGACAAGGCCACGGTCAACGCCTTCGCCGACGCCATCCTGACACTCGATGACTCCATGCCCACCGGCACCTACGTCGACATGTGCTCGAAACTGCCGCTCGTCGACCCGGAAAAAATAAGCGTGCCGTGCATCGTCATGCGTGGTGAATACGATGGCATCGCCAGCTTTAACGACCTCATTGCGTTCTACAAAAAGCTGCCCAACAACGACAAGCAGTTCACCGTCATGGCCGGCATCTCGCACGCGAGCTTCCAGCAAAAGAATTACCTCATGGCCTATCACATATTGCATTCCTTCTTCACCCAACCCGAACCGCTCTATCGAGGCTGACATCGATGAGACAGACCCTGCGCGCCACCGCCGCCATCACCTTGTTCCTTGCGGCCTCACTGGCGCAGGCGCAGGCCTGGCCATCACGACCGGTCAAGCTGGTGGTGCCCTTCTCACCCGGCGGCTTTACCGACGTGGTGGCGCGCATTCTCGGACAAAAACTCACCGAGTCGCTCGGCCAACCGGTGGTCATCGAGAACAAGCCGGGGGCCGGCTCGACCATAGGCAGCGATTACGTCGCCAAGTCCAAACCCGATGGCTACACCCTGGTGATGGTCTCGACCACGCAGGTGAGCAGCCCGTGGTTGTACAAGTCCATGCCCTACGACGTGTTCAAGGACTTCACGCCAATCATGAAGCTTGTAGAGGGCCCGTACGTGCTGATCGCCAATCCCAAACTGCCGGTGAAATCGGTGGCCGACCTGCTGGCGCTGGCCAAAGCGCAGCCGGGCAAGCTCGATTACGCCTCCTCGGGCAACGGCAGTGCGCAACATCTGGTGGGTGCGATGTTCGCCACCATGGGCGGCGTGCAAATCAATCACGTGCCCTACAAGGGCAGCGGCCAGGCGATGCAGGACATCGTCGGCGGCCAGGTGCAGCTCG
>CAISIP010000050.1 GCA_903885415.1 uncultured beta proteobacterium | reverse complement strand
GTCGCCGCCGGGTTGCAACCCGGAATGCGGGTGGTGTCGGCCGGGGTGCACGTGTTGTCGCCCGGCCAGAAGGTGACGGTCTACCGGGAAACACCGATGGCGGCGCCGGCCTCGTCGGCCAGCACACCGGCGAACTGAGTCGGCCATGCAAGCACAAACTGCCGCAGGTCGATTTAACCTTTCCCGGTGGGCCCTCGATCACGGCCCCTTGACGCGCTCTCTCATGATCGTCCTGATGGTGCTGGGCCTGGCGGCCTATTTCCAGCTGGGTCAGGACGAGGATCCTCCCTTCACCTTTCGCATCATGGTGGTGCGAAGCTTCTGGCCTGGCGCGACGGCCCAGCAAATGGCCGAGCAGGTGACCGACAAGTTAGAGCGGAGTTTGCAGGAAGTTCCCAACGCCGACAAAATCCGCAGCTTCTCAAAACCGGGTGAGTCGACCATCCTATTCCAGGTCAAGGAGGCGACCCGGGCCGCCGAAGTCGCGAACACCTGGTACACCGTGCGCAAGAAGGTCAGCGACATCCGGCCAACCCTGCCCGGCGGCGTGCTAGGACCGTTCTTCAACGATGAGTTTGGCGATGTCTTCGGCGTCATGTACGCCCTGCAGGCCGACGGATTTTCCGATGCAGAGCTCAAAGTTTTCGCCGACGATGTGCGGCATAAATTGCTCCGCGTCGCCGATGTCAACAAGGTGGAATTGTTCGGCGTGCAGGACGAAAAACTGTATATCGAGATTTCGCAAAAGCGCTTGGCGCAGCTCGGGCTCGATCTCGGCCAGGTCCTGGCCCAATTGGCCCAGCAAAATGCCGTTGAAAGCGCGGGCACTTTGAGTACGCCGCTGGACATGGTGCAGATCCGCGTGGGCGGCCAGTTCGAGGCTGTCGAGCAACTGTCCGCAATGCCGATTCGCGGCAGCTCGGGCAACCAACTGCGCCTAGGCGATATAGCCGTTATCAAGCGCGGCTACGCAGAGCCGCCGTCGGTCAAGGTGCACCACCAGGGGCGCCAGGTCATCGCGCTCGGCGTCTCGATGGCCAAGGGCGGCGACATATTGGCGCTGGGTGAGGCGCTCAACAGCGCGGCCGCGCAGATCGGGTCCGAATTGCCGGTCGGCATCCTCCTGATAAAACTGCAGGATCAGCCAGCCACTGTGGCCAAGTCGGTCAATGAATTTGTCGCGGTGCTGGTGGAGGCCATCGTGATCGTCCTGGGGGTCAGCGTGATCAGCCTGGGCTTTCGCAGGCGCGATGGTCTGACGCGCTGGTACCAGCGCTACACCATCGACATGCGCCCCGGTATGGTGGTTGGCATCACCATCCCGATGGTGCTGGCGCTGACCTTTCTCGGAATGTATTTTTGGGGAATTGGCCTACACAAGATCTCGCTCGGGTCGCTGATCATTTCGCTCGGACTTATGGTTGACGACGCCATCATCGCCGTGGAGATGATGGTGCGCAAGATGGAGGAAGGCTACGACAAAGTGCGGGCCGCCACCTTTGCTTACGAACTCACTGCGATGCCGATGCTGACCGGAACCCTCATCACGGCGGTCGGCTTTTTGCCGATCGGCATCGCAAAGTCAACCGTCGGCGAATACACATTCGCCATTTTCGGCGTCACGGTGCTGGCGCTGGTACTCAGTTGGCTGGTCTCGGTCTACTTCGTTCCCTATCTCGGAACGCTGCTTCTAAAGGTAAAGCCGCAAGGCGCCGGGCAGCCACACGAGCTTTTCAATACGCCCTTTTACAATGGGTTTCGGCGCGCTGTGCACTGGTGTGTCGCGCACCGATGGGTCACGATCGGCGCGATGGTGCTGAGTTTCGGCCTTGGAATTGCTGGCATGGGCCTTGTGCAGCAGCAGTTTTTTCCGGATTCAAGCCGACCCGAGGTCCTGGTGGATATCTGGTTCGCCGAAGGCAGCGCCTTCGCGGTCAACGAGGCCGTCGCAAGGCGCATCGAGGATCGACTGATGCGCGAGCCCGGTGTGGACAGCGTGAGCACCTGGATCGGATCGGGCGTTCCGCGTTTCTACCTGTCGCTTGACACGATCTTCCCGCAGAGCAATGTGTCGCAGTTCATCGTCCTGCCCAAGGACCTAAAGCTGCGCGAGTCCTTGCGCATCAAGCTCCCGGCGCTGCTGGCGCAGGAATTTCCTGAAATACGCGCGCGCGTCAAGATCCTCCCCAACGGTCCGCCGGTCGCTTATCCGGTTCAGTTTCGCGTCGTCGGCGGCGAGCCGTCGCTGTTGCGCCAGCGCGCGGACGAAGTCAAGGCCAGCATGCGCGAAAACCCCAACACCCGCAATGTCAACGACAACTGGAACGAGTCGGTCAAGGTGATGCAGCTCGAGGTTGATCAGGCCAAGGCGCGCGCGCTGGGCGTCAGCAGCCAGTCGATCGCCCAGGCTTCCAGGACGATGCTCGTTGGCAGCACGGTGGGCCAGTTTCGCGAGGCCGATAAGCTGATCGATATCGTGCTGCGACAGCCGCAGGACGAGCGCGCGACGATGACCGACATTGGCCGCGCCTACCTGCCTACGGCCAGCGGCAGGGCCATACCGTTGACGCAGATTGCCAAGCCGACCTTCGCGTGGGAGCCTGGCGTGATGTGGCGCGAGAACAGGGAATACGCGATCACCGTTCAGGCCGACATCAGCGAGGGCTTTCAGGGTGCCACCGTGACGGCGCAGCTGCTGCCGACCATGCGTGCGCTGGAGCGGTCTTGGCACGCCCGCGGCTGGGGCGAGGTCCGCATTGAGGTGGCCGGCGCGGTGGCGGAAAGCAGCAAGGGTTCGGCGTCGATCGCAGCCGGCGTTCCCATCATGCTGTTTGTGACATTTACCCTTCTCATGTTGCAGCTGCAAAGCTTCAGCCGGGCGCTGTTGGTGTTCTTGACCGGACCGCTGGGCATCCTCGGGGTGGCGGGCGCCTTGCTGTTGTCCGGCAGACCGTTTGGATTTGTCGCGCTGCTGGGGGTCATCGCGCTGATGGGCATGATCCAGCGTAACTCGGTGATTCTGATCGACCAGATAGAGCAAGACCGCAGTCGCGGAATCCCTGCCTGGGATGCCATCGTCGAGAGCACGGTGCGGCGCCTGCGTCCCATCGCCCTGACCGCCGCCGCCGCGGTGCTCGCCATGATTCCGCTCTCGCGCTCGGTTTTTTGGGGGCCGATGGCGGTCGCCATCATGGGAGGGCTGATTGTCGCCACCGTCCTGACGCTGTTGGCACTGCCGGCGATGTACGCTGCTTGGTACCGGGTCCAGCGCGAGGCAGTGCCGGCAGGCTAAAATGGAAGGCTTAGCGATTTGCTGGGGGTGGCGAAGCAAGCCTCCCCTATTTTGTATTAGGGCGCGGGTGGCGAAATTGGTAGACGCACCAGGTTTAGGTCCTGACGTCCGCAAGGATGTGGGGGTTCGAGTCCCCCCCCGCGCACCAAGTTGAATATTCGGGTACCGACCGCAGGCCAGACGCGCTGTGGCGGACCCCATACTAGGAGAAGCAACATGGCTGTAGTTGTCGAAACGCTGGAAAAGCTGGAACGCAAGATGACGCTGACGCTGCCCGTTGGTGTCATCCATAGCGAGGTGCAATCACGCTTGAAGCGCCTGGCCAGGACTGTCAAGATGGATGGCTTTCGTCCGGGAAAGGTGCCGATGAACGTGGTGTCGCAGCGCTACGGCTATTCGGTGCATTACGAAGTCATGAACGACAAGGTGGGCGAAGCGTTTACCAGCGCCGCCAACGAGGCCAAACTGCGCGTCGCGGGGCAGCCCCGCATCACCGAAAAAGAAGGCTCTCCGGAAGGTGAAATGGCGTTTGACGCTGTCTTTGAGGTCTATCCTGAGGTCAAGTTGGGGGACCTGAGCGGCGCCGAGGTGCAGAAATTGTCTGCCGAAGTGACGCCCGCCGCAATTGAAAAAACGCTGGATATCCTGCGCAAGCAGCGGCGCAGCTTTGCCCAGCGCGCCATGGAAGCGCCGGCGCAAAACGGCGACCGGGTGACGGTCGACTTCGAAGGCAAGATTGACGGTGAAGCATTTCCCGGCGGCAAGGCGGAGGACTTCCAGTTCATCCTCGGCGATGGCCAGATGCTCAAGGAATTCGAAGACGCGACGGCGGGTATGAAGGCCGGCGAAAGCAAGACCTTCCAACTGGCGTTCCCGGCCGACTACCATGGCAAGGATGTGGCTGGAAAGTCGGCGGACTTCATGGTGTCGCTGAAGAAGATTGAAGCGGCGCACCTTCCCGAAGTGAACGAGGCGCTTGCCAAGTCGCTCGGAATAGCCGACGCAACCGTCCAGGGGCTGCATGCTGATATCCGTAAGAATCTGGAGCGCGAAGTCAAGGCGCGCGTGCTGTCGCGCAATAAGCAGTCTGCGCTCGATGCACTTGCTGCCGCCGCCGAACTCGATTTGCCCAATGCGGCTATCCAGGCCGAACTCGAGCGCCTGATCGCGGGCGCGCGCGCAGACCTCAAGCAGCGCGGCGTGAAGGACTCCGACAAGGCTCCGATTCCGGAGGAAATATTCCGACCGCAGGCCGAACGCCGGGTCCGACTTGGGTTGGTGGTGGGCGAACTGGTTCGCTCGCACGCACTGCAGGCCAGACCCGAGCAGATCAAGGCGCACATTGACGAACTCGCGGCGAGCTATGAAAAGCCAGCTGAGGTGGTGCGCTGGTATTACGGCGACAACAAGCGCATGGCCGATGTCGAAGCGATGGTGGTCGAGAACAATGTGACCGAGTTCATCCTGGCGAAAGCCAAGATCCAGGAGAAATCGATAGACTTTGACGAACTGATGGGCCAGAGTTGAACGGCGACGCTGGATTCTGGGCCCGACGCAATCTGGAGCAATGATGAAAATTCACAACAGCGCGTTTGAAACGCAGGGCCTGGGAATGATCCCCATGGTCATCGAGCAGTCCGGGCGCGGTGAGCGCTCCTACGACATTTATTCGCGCCTGCTGAAGGAGCGGGTCATCTTCTTGGTCGGTCCGGTAAACGACCAGACCGCGAACCTGGTGGTGGCGCAGTTGCTGTTTTTGGAAAGTGAAAATCCGGACAAGGAAATTTCCTTCTACATCAACTCGCCGGGTGGTTCGGTTTCTTCGGGAATGGCGATCTTCGACACAATGAACTTCATCAAGCCTGACGTGTCGACGCTGTGCACTGGATTTGCTGCCAGTATGGGTGCGTTTCTTCTCGCCGCTGGTACCAAGGGAAAGCGTTTTTCGCTCCCGAATTCGAAGATCATGATCCACCAACCCTCGGGCGGAAGCCAGGGGCAGGCAACCGATATCGAGATTCAGGCGCGCGAAATCCTCAAGACGCGTGAGCAACTCAACAAAATTTTGGCCGAGCGAACCGGTCAGCCGCTGGACCGCATCGAGCGCGACACCGAGCGCGACTACTACATGTCGGCCGACGAGGCCAAGGAATACGGCGTAGTCGACCAGGTGATCGCCAAACGGGCTTGATGGCGCCTGCCGGCAGCCTTGGGCTGGCGCCAGCGGCGTTTGGATACCTGAGGCGCGTCGCCGGTATTTCGGTATCATTGTGCAACCACCCGAAAAGGCATTGATTCCATGGCCGAGAAAAAAGGCGCTTCCGGCGAAAAGACACTGTATTGTTCCTTTTGCGGCAAGAGCCAGCACGAAGTAAAGAAGCTCATAGCCGGGCCGTCGGTCTTTGTTTGCGACGAGTGCATAGAGCTCTGCAATGAGATCATCCGAGACGAGTTGCCCGCCAGCACGGTGGCCAAGGATGGACGCGGCGAATTGCCGACGCCGGCGGAGATCAAGGCCAATCTCGACAACTATGTCATCGGCCAGGAGCCGGCCAAGCGCACACTCGCGGTGGCCGTGTACAACCATTACAAAAGGCTGCGGCACAAGGAAAAGGCGAAAAAGGACGAGGTTGAACTTGCCAAGAGCAATATCCTGCTGATCGGCCCTACCGGCTCTGGAAAAACCCTGCTGGCGCAGACGCTGGCGCGCATGCTCGACGTCCCGTTTGTGATGGCCGACGCGACCACGCTGACCGAGGCCGGCTATGTCGGCGAGGATGTGGAGAACATCGTCCTCAAGCTGCTGCAGACCTGCAACTACGAGGTCGAGCGCGCGCAGCGCGGGATTGTGTACATCGATGAAATTGACAAGATATCGCGCAAATCCGACAACCCTTCGATTACCCGTGATGTCTCCGGCGAGGGCGTGCAGCAGGCACTTCTGAAGCTGATCGAAGGCACCATGGCCAGCGTGCCGCCGCAGGGCGGGCGCAAGCATCCCAACCAGGATTTCGTCCAGATCGACACAACCAACATCCTGTTCATCTGCGGTGGCGCCTTCTCGGGTCTGGAGAAGGTCATCGACAACCGGACCGAGTCCTCGGGAATCGGCTTTGGCGCCTCCGTCAAAAGCAAGGCGCAGCGCAGTCTGACCGAGGTATTCAAGGACGTGGAGCCCGAGGACTTGATCAAGTTCGGCCTTATCCCCGAACTGGTCGGCCGCATGCCGGTGGTGGCAACGTTGGCCGAACTCAGTGAGGACGCGCTGGTACAAATCCTAGTGGAACCGAAAAATGCGCTCGCCAAGCAGTACGCCAAACTTTTCGCAATGGAAGGGGTAGATCTCGAGATACGGCCGTCGGCGCTCAAGGCGATCGCCAAGAAGGCACTGGCGCGCAAGACCGGGGCGCGGGGACTGCGCTCTATCCTCGAACAGTCGCTGATCGACACCATGTTTGAATTGCCCAACACCAGCAATGTCGAGAAAGTGGTTGTTGACGAATCGACGATCGAAGACAACAAGCCGCCATTGCTGGTCTATCGCGAAGTGGCGAAGAAGGCGTGAG
>CAISIP010000049.1 GCA_903885415.1 uncultured beta proteobacterium | reverse complement strand
TGCTGTGGAAGGGAGGCGACCAGGCGATCATCGACGGTGCCATCGTCAATGGCTCCTGGAAAGCAGTGGCTTGGGGCGCGGCCATGGTCCGCCGACTGCAGTCGGGTTTCCTCTACCACTATGCGTTGTCGATGATCCTGGGCGTGTTCGTGTTGATGACGGCGTTCGTCTGGCGCAGCTAGGAGACTAATAAAAATGGGATTGCTCAGCCTGGCCATATGGACGCCGATCGTGTTCGGTGTCGTTCTGCTGGCCCTGGGCCGCGACGAGCAGGCGCGCAGCGTGCGGTGGGTGGCGCTGATCGGCGCCTTCACCAGCTTTATGGTCACGCTGCCGCTGCTCGATGGCTTCCGCATCGGTACCGCTGCGATGCAGTTTGTCGAAACGGTGCCGTGGATCGACAGCCTGAACGTGCATTACCACCTCGGCGTCGACGGCATATCCCTATGGTTCGTGCTGCTCACGGCGTTCATCAACCTGGTCGTTGTCATCGCCGGTTGGGAGGTGATACAGCGCCGGGTCAACCAGTACATGGGCGCCTTTTTGATCCTCAGCGGGCTGATGATCGGTGTTTTTTGTGCGCTCGATGGCCTGCTCTTTTATGTCTTTTTCGAAGCGACGCTGATACCGATGTACTTGATCATCGGTATCTGGGGGGGGCCGAACAAGATCTACGCCGCCTTCAAGTTCTTCCTGTACACATTGCTGGGTTCGCTGCTGATGCTGGTCGCGCTGATTTACCTCTACACGATCTCGGGCGCTAGCTTCGACCTCGCGGTCTGGCACAAGATGCCGCTGGGCGCGACGGAGCAGACGCTGCTCTTCTTTGCTTTTCTGGCCGCCTTCGCCGTTAAGGTGCCGATGTGGCCGGTTCACACCTGGTTGCCCGACGTTCACGTCGAGGCGCCCACGGGCGGCTCCGCGGTGCTGGCGGCGATCATGCTGAAGCTCGGCGCCTACGGTTTTCTGCGCTTCTCGTTGCCAATTGCACCCGACGCTTCACGCGAATGGGCTGGCCTGATGATCGCGCTGTCGCTGGTGGCGGTGGTCTATGTGGGGTTGGTGGCGATGGTCCAGCGCGACATGAAGAAACTGGTTGCGTACTCGTCGGTGGCGCACATGGGCTTTGTGACGCTGGGATTTTTTGTTTTCAGCGACCTGGGCGTTGCCGGTGGCCTGGTGCAGATGATCGCGCACGGCTTTGTATCGGGCGCCATGTTCCTGGTCATCGGCGTTCTATATGACCGGATGCATTCGCGCGAAATTGCCAGCTACGGCGGCGTCATCAACACCATGCCGAAGTTCACCGCCTTCGCGCTGCTGTTCGCGATGGCCAACTGCGGCCTTCCGGGCACTGCGGGCTTCGTCGGCGAATGGATGGTGATACTCGCGGCCGTCAAGGCCAATTTCTGGCTCGGTTTTGCAGCCGCCAGCGCGCTCATCTTTGGTGCTGCCTACACCCTGTGGATGTTCAAGCGTGTCTATCTGGGGCCGGTTGCCAATGACCAGGTCCGCGGACTCGAGGACATCAACGCGCGCGAGTTCCTGATGCTGACGCTGCTGGCGGCCGCCGTCCTGGCGATGGGTATCTATCCGCGGCCTTTCACCGACGTGATGGACAGCTCGGTGGCCGCACTGCTGCGCCATGTTGCGCAATCCAAGTTGAACTGAGAGACGCCTGCGATGATGGA
>CAISIP010000048.1 GCA_903885415.1 uncultured beta proteobacterium | reverse complement strand
TGGACTGGACCGCGGGCCTGTTCCCAGTGATTTTGATGGTCTTCCTGCTGCGCTCGTTTCTGTTTGAACCGTTCAAGATTCCATCGGGTTCGATGATTCCGACGCTGCTGATCGGCGACCTTATTTTGGTGAACAAGTACCACTATGGGGTGCGGCTTCCGGTGATCAACACCAAGCTGACCGAGGGCAACCCGCCGCAACGTGGCGACGTGATGGTATTTCGCTACCCGCCAAAACCCAGCTTGGACTACATCAAGCGCGTGGTGGGCCTGCCGGGCGATGAGGTGGCTTATCTGAACAAAAGGCTTACCATCAACGGCAAGGTGATCGAGACGCTGGCGGTGCCGGATTTTTTCGACGAAGACACCATGCGGTATGCCAAGCAATACGAGGAAAAGCTGGGAGACAAAGCCCATCGGCTTCTCAATGACGAGGACCGTCCGGCATTCGTTCCCGGGGTGGAGAACTTTCCCAACCGGGACAACTGCCGGTACAGCGTCGAGGGCGTTGTCTGCAAGGTGCCGCTGGGCCACTATTTCATGATGGGCGACAACCGCGACAACTCGCTGGATTCGCGCTACTGGGGTTTTGTACCCGACCACAATATCGTCGGTCGCGCGATATTCGTCTGGATGAATTTTGCCAATCTGCGGCGGATCGGTCCCTTCAATTGAGGCTCACCTGCACCACGGAGCGAGTCCATGAGACCGGCGCCGCGGTTGGATCTGTCGCGACTGTTGGCCCGGGCGCTGCTGGCTACGGAAGCGGGTCGCCCGGTATGCGAGCAAGTCGCTGCGGTCGGCCCTATCCTCGCGCTCGCCAGCCATGATCGGGACCTCGTGCAGGGGGACGGCGAAGCCGTCATGGGCTTTGCCGGGCAGCGGGACATGTATCTTGCGGGTCCGGCTTGCCTGACCCTCGAGTGCAGCGGACGAGCCAAGTAGCGTGGACCACAAGCTCCTGGAACTGCAAGGCCGTTTGCAGTACCGATTTTCTGATTCCGGGATTCTGGTTCGCGCGTTGTCGCACCGCAGTTTTTGCGGCGATCACAACGAGCGCTTGGAGTTTCTGGGAGATGCGGTGCTCAACCTGGCCGTCGCCGGCCTGCTGTACGAGCGTCTGAACCTGTTGCCCGAGGGGGACCTGTCAAGGGTGCGCGCCAACCTGGTCAAGCAGGAAACCTTGCACCAACTGGCCATCGAACTGGGCCTGCCCAATGCGATCCGTCTGGGGGATGGCGAGGTACGCTCGGGGGGCAGCAAGCGTCCGTCGATACTGGCCGACGCGCTGGAGGCGGTGATCGGCGCCGTTTATCTGGACGGCGGCTTCCTGGCTGCGCAGGCGCTGGTGCAGCGGCTGTTCAAGGCGGTCGAATTCAATCCGACGATGGCCGCGATCGGCAAGGACGCGAAGACTGAGCTGCAGGAATGGCTGCAGGGCCGCAAGATGAAACTACCACACTACCGAGTCGTCGGAACCATGGGCGCCGCGCACCAGCAATCTTTTGATGTCGAGTGCGAAATCATGGAATTGAACCTGGCCGAGCGCGGCATCGGCGGCTCGCGGCGTGCCGGCGAGCAGGCCGCTGCCGCTGCGATGCTCCAAACGCTCAGCCACCGGGAACCCTGATGACCATCCCCCAAGCGCCAGCCCCGATCGATCCGAACCGCGAGGCTCTTCCCGACCCTGCGCCCATTGAGCCCAGTGCGCCGGCGCAGCGATGCGGGCTGATTGCGATCGTCGGCAAGCCCAATGTCGGCAAGTCCACCTTGCTCAATGCGCTGGTTGGACAGAAGATCAGCATTACTTCGCGCAAGGCGCAGACCACACGCCACCGCATCACGGGCGTTCGAAGCGTCGGAGCAACCCAGTTTGTCTTTGTCGATACGCCCGGTTTCCAGACCCGACACGGCAACGCGCTCAACCGCTCGCTCAACAAGTCGGTTCTGGGCGTCATCAACGACGTCGATCTGGTGCTCTTCGTCGTCGAAGCAGGCGGCTTCAATCAGGCCGATGCCAAGGTGCTTTCGCTTCTGAACAAGGACATTCCGGCGCTGCTGGTGGCCAACAAGCTCGACCAGGTGACGACCCGTTCAGACATCGCGCCGTGGTTGCAGGATATGCAGCTTCGCCATGCCTTCGCGGAATTTGTTCCGATGTCGGCCAAGAACGCCAGGGACGTGGATCGCCTATTTGGCATCTGCGAAAAATACCTGCCGCAGCAGGCCTGGTTCTACGCTGCGGACGAACTCACCGACCGCAGCGAAAAGTTCCTCGCCGGAGAGATGGTGCGCGAAAAGCTGTTCCGCCTGACCGGAGACGAACTGCCCTACACCTCGACCGTGGTGATCGACAGCTTCGCCGAGGAGGCGGGCCGCAAGGGCCAAAAGCGCCTGCTTAGAATTGCCGCGACCATCGTCGTCGAGCGCGACGGACACAAGGCGATGGTAATCGGCGACAAGGGCGAGCGCATCAAGCGCATCGGCACCGAGACACGGGTGGAACTGGAGCGGTTGATGGACGCCAAGGTTTTCATCGAGCTGTGGGTGAAGGTCCGCTCGGGCTGGGCCGACGACGAGGCCCGCGTGCGCAGCTTCGGCTACGACTAAAGCAGGTCGCCGGCGGTGAGCAGCAAGCGCATTTCCGATGAGCCCGCCTACGTGCTGCACCGCCACGACTGGAGTGAATCGAGCCTGATTCTCGAAGTCTTTACCCGCAACCATGGGCGCACCGCGCTGGTGGCCAAAGGCGCGAAGCGACCGAGTTCGAGCCTGCGGCCGATCCTGCTGCCGATGCAGCCGCTGCACCTGGCTTTTGGCGGCGACGCCGAAATCCGAACACTCAGGAGCGCCGAATGGATGGGCGGGCATGTGATGCCCGCAGGCGATGCGCTGCTGTCGGGCTATTACCTCAATGAACTGGTCCTGTCGCTGCTGGCGCGCGACGACCCGCACCCAGTGTTGTTCGGCGTATACGCCAGCGCAGTCGAGGTGATTGCGTCGGGCCACGGCGAGGTCCTGCAGACCGCGCTGCGCGCCTTCGAACTGCTGCTCCTGCGTGAGATCGGCTTGCTGCCGATGCTCGATGCGCAGACCATGACTTTGGCAGGACTGGAGCCCGGCACGCGCTACAGCCTAGTGGCCGAAGGTGGACTGCGCCAGGCGGACGGGCAGGATCGGGCCAGCCTGACAGCGCGACAGTGGGTGGATCTGCAGGCGTCGCTGGGCGACGGCGCGCGCTTTAGCGATACCTTGCGTGCTTGTGCGCCGGTGGTGCAGGAGCTCAAGCCGCAGTTGCGGGCCTTGCTCAATTACCATTGCGGGGTAAAGACTTTGCGGACCCGGCAAATGATGATGGATTTGCAATCCCTATGAAACCCACAAGGCTGTCCGTCAACCTCAACAAGGTGGCGCTGGTGCGCAACACCCGTCAGCTTGGAATCCCGTCGCTGACGCGCGCGGCCGACATCTGCCTGGACGCGGGTGCCTCCGGCATCACGGTCCATCCGCGGCCCGACGCGCGCCATATCCGCAGCGACGACGTGCATGCGCTGTCGGCATTGCTCACAAGGTGGCCGGGGCGCGAGTTCAATATCGAAGGCAACCCGTTTCAAAATCTGATGGGCTTCGTACGCGAACTGCGTCCGCACCAGTGCACCCTGGTTCCTGACGGTGAAGACCAGATCACCAGCGACCATGGCTGGAACCTGGAGCAGGATGGAAGTCGGCTGGCGCCGCTGATCGCGCAGGCAAGGGCGCTGGGCGTGCGCGTCAGCCTGTTCATGGACGCCGATCCGCAGGCGATGGCCGCTGCCCGGGCAATTGGTGCCGACCGGGTTGAACTCTATACCGAGCCCTATGCGCAGTCCTGGGGCGGTCCGCTGCAGGCGCAGCAAATCGAACGCTATGCGGCCACTGCGCGCGCGGCCATAGCCGCTGGACTGGGCGTGAACGCTGGCCACGACCTCAATCGCGACAACCTGAGCAGCTTCTTGCGTTCGGTTCCCGGCGTGCAGGAGGTGTCCATCGGCCACGCATTGATCTCCGACGCGCTGGAGTTGGGCTACCTGGCAGCGGTCCAGGACTACCTGCGGTGCATCGCCCAGGCGTCCGACGTCTAGCGCCGAAGGCCGCATGATTTACGGAATCGGGACTGATATCTGCGACATTCGCCGTATTCGCGCCAGCCTGGAGCGCCATGGCGAGCGCTTCGCGATGAAGATCCTGACGCCGGCGGAACTCGACGCATGGCGCGCGCGGGGCGAGCGCTGGCCCGAGCGCGGCGTTCGTTATCTTGCGACGCGCTTCAGCGCCAAGGAGGCATTTAGCAAGGCGATCGGTCTGGGAATGCGCATGCCCATGGGTTGGCGCATGTGCGAAATTGCCAAGCGGCCATCTGGCGACCCGAACGCCGGCAAGCCCTGCATCGTTTTGCACGGCGAACTGTTGAACTGGTTCGAGGCGCGTCGCTTGCAGGCGCACGTGAGCCTCAGCGACGAGAGCGACTATGCAACCAGTTTTTGCGTCGTCGAAACCCGAACAGCTCCTTGATGGAGTTGGTATGCGCCCACCCATTCGCATCTAAGACGCATTGGCCGGAGAGCCGCATGAACCAACATTCCCCGCTGATCATCGACATCGCAGGCAGTTCGCTCAGCGATGCCGACCTGGCGCGTCTGGACCATCCGCTGGTCGGCGGAGTCGTCCTTTTTTCCCGTAACTGGACCGACCGCGAGCAACTCGGCGCGCTGTGCCATGCGATCAAGTCTGTCCGCGCCGACTTGTTGATCACGGTGGACCATGAGGGTGGACGGGTGCAGCGTTTCAAGACCGGTGGCTTCACCCATCTACCGCCGATGCGCGCGCTTGGCGAGCTCTGGCACGCCGGCGACCAGCGCGGCGAGGGTGCCAAAGCCAGCGCGCTGCGCGCGACCCGGGCCGCGACCGCCTGCGGTTTTGTGCTGGGCGCCGAATTGCGCGCCTGCGGGGTCGACCTGAGCTTCGCGCCGGTGCTCGACCTAGACCACGGTGCCAGCGGCGTCATCGGCGACCGCGCTTTTGCGCGTGATCCGGCGGTGGTGAGCCTGTTGGCCAAGAGCCTGATGCATGGCCTGCTGCAAAGCGGAATGGCCAACTGCGGAAAGCATTTTCCGGGGCATGGGTTTTCCAAGGCCGACTCGCATACCGATGCGGCGCTGGACCGCCGCAGCCTCAAGGCGATCCTGGCCGATGACGCAGCGCCCTACGACTGGCTTGGCAACACACTGGCCAGCGTGATGCCGGCGCATGTGGTCTACCCGAAGGTTGATTCGCGTCCGGCGGGATTTTCCCGTAAGTGGCTTGAGACCATCCTGCGCGGGAAAATCGGCTTTTCCGGGGCCATCTTCAGCGACGACCTGAGCATGGCCGGGGCGCGCATGATCGATGGTCGCCAAGTGGACTTCACGCAGGCAGCCGTGCTGGCGCTGCAAGCCGGCTGCGACCTCATTTTGTTGTGCAACCAGAGTGCTGGCGGAAGCACGGTCATTGACGAGGTACTGGCGGGACTCACTCTGGCGCAGAGCACGGGGCTGTGGCGTCAAAGCGCCGCCAGTGAAGATCGGCGACTCGCCCTGCTGCCATCGTCGCTGCCGATGGATTGGGACAGCCTGATGGTGGATCCGATGTATATGCGCGCGCTGGACCTGCTTGCCTGAGCCAGGCCCTGTAGCGGTGCGTCAGCTCTCGTGGCTTTCGCGGCGCAGGGCCGGGAACAGGATCACATCGCGGATGCTGGCGCTGCCGGTCAGCAGCATCATCAGGCGGTCGATGCCGACGCCACACCCCCCGGTGGGTGGCATTCCGTATTCGAGCGCACGGACAAAGTCGTGGTCGAAAAACATCGCTTCGTCGTCGCCGCTGTCCTTGGCGTTCACTTGCGCCTGGAACCGTGCTGCCTGAACCTCGGCGTCGTTGAGTTCGCTAAAACCGTTTCCGAATTCGCGCCCGGTGATGTAGAGCTCAAAGCGCTCGGCGACTTCGGGACGACTGTCGCTGGCGCGCGCCAGCGGCGATATCTCAACCGGATGCTCGCAAATAAAAGTCGGCTGCCAGAGCTTGTCCTCGACCATTTCCTCGAAGTACATCACCTGAAGGTTCGCCAGGCTGCGCTGCGAAAGCTTGTGTTCCTTTTCGGATTTTCCGCTCTTGCGCAGTGCGTCCATCAGCCAGCCAGCGTCGTACGCACCGGCGCCGGCGCCGGTGTACTTGTCGATCGCCTGCAAAATACTAAGCCTTTCGAAAGCCGGCTCCAGGTCAACCGCCTTGCCAGCGTAGCTCAGCTGCAGGCTGCCGGTGGACTTGCGGGCTGCATCGCGCACCAGTTCTTCGGTGAAAGCCATCAGGTCTTCATAGTCCCAGTAGGCAGCGTAGAACTCCATCATGGTGAATTCGGGGTTGTGGCGCATCGAGATGCCTTCGTTGCGAAAGCTACGATTGATTTCGAAAACCCTTTCGAAGCCGCCGACGATCAGCCGTTTGAGGTACAACTCGGGCGCGATCCGGAGGTACATCTGTTGGTCGAGTGCGTTATGGTGCGTGCTGAAGGGGCGCGCATTTGCACCGCCCGGAATCGGGTGCAGCATTGGCGTTTCGACTTCCAGGAAACCATGCCCGACCATGAATTCGCGCATGGCACTGACCGCGCGGCTGCGCGCGAGGAAGCGCTTGCGCGTCGACTCGTCGGTCATCATGTCGACATAGCGCTGCCGGTACTTCATTTCCTGGTCGTGCATGCCGTGGAACTTGTCGGGCATTGGGCGCAGGCTCTTGGTCAGCAGGCGCAGGTTCGTGGCATGGATCGACAACTCGCCGGTGCGGGTCCTGAACATGCGACCCTCGACGCCGACGATGTCGCCAAGGTCCCAGTGCTTGAAGCGGTCGTAGAGCTCGGCGCCCAGTTCCTCTGCCTTTATGTAGATCTGCATACGGCCAGAACCGTCTTGCAGTGTCGCGAAGCTGGCCTTGCCCATCACGCGCTTGAGCATCATCCGACCCGCCATGCGCACGCTGTGCTGCTGGCCGTCGAGTTCCTCAGCACCATGCGCGGCGTGTGCCGCCGCCAGTGCGCCTGCCTGGTGGCTGGGCTTGAAGTCGTTGGGAAAGGCGGGGCCCAGTCCATCTGCTTCGCGCTGGCGTAGGAGTTTGAGCTTTTCGCGACGCTCGGCGATAAGCTGGTTTTCGTCGAATTGGATTTCTGGATTTAGATGGTCGGACATGGAGCGAATGGGGAAAGAATGTGGCAGTCGCCAACTGCCACTATTATCGCGACAGCACAACTCCCGATCCGCCATGCTTGCCCAAATCTTCAATCTGCTGCTGCAAGTCGGCGTTGGCCTAGTTTGCAGCGCCTGTCTGCTGCGCCTTTACATGCAATACCACCGGGTCGGACTTTCGGCGCGATCCGGAAATCCCTTCGGCCCTTTCATTTTCGCGTTGAGCGACTGGCTGGTGCTTCCGCTGCGCCGTATCGTTGCCCCGGTGGGCCGGTGGGACAGCGCGAGTCTGGTTGCCGCGTACCTGCTGGAACTGGTCAAGGTCGTGCTGTTATGGCTGCTCGCTGGCGCGCATGGGCCTGCGGCGCAGATGCCGCTCGCGGCGCTATTTGGCCTTGCCGGCATGGCGTTGTCGGCGCTGAGCGGGCTGGTGATTGTTTTCGCCTTGCTGTCCTGGGTCCATGCGCATTCACCGATGGCCGACATTGTCGATCGCCTGGTGTCGCCGCTACTGGCGCCGATTCGCCGTTTTATTCCGCTCGTCGGCGGGGTTGACCTGTCGCCTTTGGCGCTGCTGGTGTTGCTGCAGATCGCGTCCATCATCCTGCAGGGACTGCATTTCGGCGCCGTGGGCTAAGCCCGCGGCGGGGTCGGCGGCTAGACGACGGCGTCAGCGGGTTGGCGCAGCAGCATGGCCAGTGCGTTGGCGATCGCCTTGCGCAGGTCGCGGCGGTCGCTCACAAAGTCGATAGCGCCCTTTTCCTGTAAGAACTCTGCGCGCTGAAAACCCGGCGGCAAGGTGACGCGCAGCGTGGATTCGATCACGCGCGGCCCGGCAAAGCAGATCAGCGCCTTGGGTTCGGCGATCACGATGTCGCCCATGAAGGCAAAACTCGCACTCACGCCGCCCGTGGTCGGATCGGTCAGCACGCTGACAAACGGCAGCCGTTTTTTGGCCAGCCGCGTCAGCGCGGCATTGGTCTTGGCCATCTGCATCAGGCTGAGAAGGCCCTCTTGCATCCGCGCTCCACCGGTCGCGGTGAAGCAGACGAAAGGCAGTTTTTGTTCGACCGCGGTTTCGACGCCGCGAACGAAGCGCTCGCCGACCACCGACCCCATGCTGCCGCCCATGAAGTCGAATTCGAAGCAGGCCGCTACCAGGCTGATATTGTGGACCGCGCCGCCCATGACGATCAGCGCGTCGGTCTCGCCGGTGTTGTCCATCGCCTCCTTCAGACGCTCGGGGTACTTGCGACTGTCCTTGAATTTCAGCACATCGACCGGCAGTACTTCCTGGCCGATCTCGAAACGTCCCTCGTTGTCCAGAAAGAAGTTCAGCCGGGAGCGCGCGGAAATACGGTGGTGATGGCTGCAGGTCGGACACACATTTTGGTTCTGCTCCAGATCGGTCTTGTAGAGCACGGTCTCGCAACTCGGGCACTTGATCCACAGCCCTTCGGGGATGGTGCGTCGACCTGCTGGGTCGGTGTGCTGGATTCTTGGCGGCAGCAGTTTTTCAAGCCAGCTCATGCACTGTCTCCTTTGACTCAAGCGTTCAATGTCAGCGACTGCGCGTCCAGCGCTTGCCGGATGCCAGCCAGAAATTCGCCGGCCGCGGCAATAGCCGGTTCGGGTGCCTGGTCTGCGATCAGTTGGATGATCCGGCTTCCGATGACCACCGCGTCGGCCACTTTGGCGACCGCGCAAGCAGATTCGGCGTCGCGGATACCGAAGCCCACGCCCAC
Organism: uncultured beta proteobacterium; assembly: GCA_903885415.1. Classification (GTDB taxonomy): domain Bacteria; phylum Pseudomonadota; class Gammaproteobacteria; order Burkholderiales; family Burkholderiaceae_C; genus CAISIP01. The sequence continues at coordinate 22,131 of CAISIP010000048.1, read as the reverse complement.
CGGTATCTGCACGTGGCGGCGGATGCGCGGCAGCATCGCTTCCACGGCCCCGGTGTCCAGCGTGCCGGCGCCGGTGACGCCCTTGAGCGACACATAGTAGACATAGCCGCTGGCCACCTGCGCCACCTGCGCCATGCGGGCGTCGGTGCTGGTGGGGGCCAGCAGGAATATCAAGTCCATGGCGTGGGCCTTTAGGTCGGCTGCAAAAGCGACACACTCCTCGGGCGGGTAATCGACGACCAGAACGCCATCCACACCGGCCCGCGCGGCGTCGCGCACAAAAGCGCTCTGTCCGTCCGCGCAGGGATGGCGCTGGTCGTAGCGCTCAATGGGGTTGGCGTAACCCATCAGGACCACTGGCGTCGCGGTGTCGCTGGTTCGGAATTCGCGCACCATCTCCAGCACCTGCACCATGCCGACGCCGGCCGCCAGCGCCCGGTCCCCGGCCTTTTGGATCACCGCACCGTCTGCGCTGGGGTCGGAAAACGGAACACCGAGCTCGATCACATCGGCGCCAGCTGCAACCATCGCATGCATCAGGCGCGGCGTGATGTCAGCAAAGGGAAAGCCGGCTGTGACATAGGGAATCAGCGCCGTGCGCCGGCGCTGCTTGAGCGCGGCCAGCGCAACTGCGATGCGGCTCATGCGCGCGCTCCGGCGAGCTTGATCGGTAGCGTGGCGACGCCCTTAACGCCCTGTCCCTGGCAACTCGGTCGGCAGTAGAAGTCGGCGTTGCTGAGGTCGGCGACGGTGCCGATGTCCTTGTCGCCGCGCCCCGAGAGGTTGACCAGAATCGCCTGGTCAGGCCGCATCTGCCTTGCCAGTTCCATCGCGTAGGCCACTGCATGGCTGGACTCAAGCGCCGGAATGATGCCTTCGGTGCGGCACAAATAGTGAAATGCCGACAGCGCCTGCGCGTCGGTGACGCCCACATACTCTGCGCGGCCGATGTCCTTGAGCCAAGCGTGTTCGGGACCGACGCCGGGGTAGTCCAGGCCGGCGCTGATGCTGTGCGTCTCGGTTACCTGCCCGTTGTCGTCCTGCAGGACATAGGTGCGGTTGCCGTGCAGCACGCCCGGGCTGCCGCGCTGCAACGACGCGGAGTGCTTGCCGCTGTCGAGCCCTTCGCCCGCGGCCTCCACGCCAATCAGGCGCGTTTGAGGGTGCGCGATGTAGGGATGGAAGATCCCCATCGCGTTGCTGCCGCCACCCACGCAGGCGAGCACCGCGTCGGGCTGGCTTGCATGACATCCCTGTTGCGCGAGCATCTGCGGCATTTGCCGCAGGCATTCCCGTCCGATCACGCTTTGAAAGTCGCGCACCATCATCGGGTAGGGATGCGGTCCGGCCACCGTTCCAATGATATAAAAGGTGTTGTCGACATTGGCGACCCAGTCGCGCATGGCTTCGTTGAGAGCGTCCTTGAGCGTTCGGCTGCCGCTGTCGACCGGCACCACGGTCGCGCCGAGCAGCTTCATGCGGTACACATTGGGACTTTGGCGCTTGATGTCTTCGCTGCCCATATAGACCACGCATTCAAGCCCGTAGCGCGCGCAGATCGTCGCGGTCGCGACGCCGTGTTGGCCAGCGCCTGTCTCGGCGATGATCCGCGGCTTGCCCATGCGCCTCGCTAGCATCGCCTGCCCGATTGTGTTGTTGATTTTGTGCGCGCCGGTGTGATTGAGGTCTTCGCGTTTCAGGTAGATTTGGGCGCCCGCCTGCTCGCGGCTCATGCGCGCTGCGTGGTAGATCGGCGAGGGTCGGCCGACGAAGTGCGCCAGTTCGTAATTGAATTCGGCGATGAACTCGGGGTCGTGCTGGTATCTGGCGTACGCGTCGCGCAGCTCTTGCACGGCATGGGTCAAGGTTTCGCTGACGAAACTGCCGCCATACTTGCCGAAGTGGCCACTGGCGTCAGGCTGATGGTACGGTTGCATGGTGTGTTCTTGTGATGTGGGCGTCGGCCGCGCGCACCGCGGCTACGAATTGATGGATCTTGCCGGCGTCTTTGATTCCCCTGGAGAGTTCGACACCGGAACTGACATCGACGGTCAGCGTCTTACAGCGCGGCCGCAATTGCAATATGCCGTCGCCCACGTTTGCAGACGTAAGTCCACCACTTAAGACGAGGTGAGATCCGACGACTGGGGGCAGGATGGTCCAATTGAATGTCTTGCCGCCACCTCCATAGCCGTCGACTTCGGCGTCGAGCAAAATGGCCTGAGCGGCACAGTAGATTTGGGCGTATTTTACGAGATCGAAATCCGCACCGCCGCCGCCGGCTGGAATGCGGGCAACGCGCAGGAAGGGCCGCAACCCGCCGCGTGTGGCCGCCAGGCAATGTTGCGGGCTTTCGTCGCCATGAAACTGCACGACGGCGTTCGCTAGCCTGTCGCAACAAGCGATGACTTCACCTACCCCGGCGTTGACAAATAGCAGCACCGGGCTGACGAAGGGTGGCAGTCGCCGCGCCAGTTGGACGGCGCGTTCGATGGTGACGAAGCGCGCGCTTTTTTCGTAAAGCACAAAGCCCACCGCGTCGGCTCCGGCGGCAACAGCGGCATCCACATCCTGTTCACGCGTCAGGCCGCAAATCTTCACCCGGGTGCGCTGGTTTTCCGTCGAGGGGGTGCACAAGGATGTCATGGCAGCGCATCATAAGCGGGCGTGCGATCCGGCAGGCCCCACTGCGGGTCGTATCGCGGACCCAGGAAGTACAGGCCATCGGGCGAAAACGTGGGGGCTGCGGCCTTGCGGTTGTGCGCCGCGAGCACCTCGCCGATCCACTGCGGCGGGCGCTTTCCCTGGCCAATGGCGATCAGGCAACCCATGATGTTGCGGATCATGTGGTGCAGGAATGCGTTGGCCTCGAATTCGAAGCACCAACAGTCGCCGCGCTGCGATATCTCGATGCGCTGCATGTGCTTGACCGCTGACAGCGCCTGGCAGGCCGCCGCGCGAAAGGAACTGAAGTCGTGCTTGCCGATCAACGCGCTGCAGGCCTGCTGCATCGGCTGCAATGCCAGGGGGCGCATCACCCATCCGACGCGACCGGCGTCGACGCTGGGCCGCACCGGGGACTGCAGCAGCACATAGCGGTAGCGCCTCGCCACTGCGCTGGCGCGGCAATGAAAGTCGCTCGGTACCTGCACCGCCCATTCGACGGCAATATCGCGTGGCAGCGACGCGTTGGTTCCCCGAACCCAGGACACTGGCAGACGCCGGGTCTCGGTGTCGAAATGAATCACCTGCATCAGTGCGTGCACGCCGGCGTCGGTACGGCCTGCGCACAGCGTCGAGACCCGGTGCATCGCCAACCTGGATAACGCGGACTCGATTTCGTCCTGCACCGTCTGGCCCGAAGCCTGGCTTTGCCAGCCCTGATAGGCGCGGCCGTTGTAACTGACGCCCAGCGCCATCCTCATCGGCCGACTCCGCTGCGCGGCGATGACAAGCGCCGGCCCCGTCAGTCCAGCGCGCCGAGCGCGCGCCGTGCCCGCGCCAGCATGTCGCCCGATGCCTCGGCCAGGACCTCCTCAATCAGGGCGCGGGCGCCCTGCCGATCCCCAATGGCGACGAATTCTTCAGCCAGGGCCAATTTGGTCGCCAGCGCATCATCGGCATGGGTCTCCTCGGCTTCGAGCGGCTCGAGTTCCAGGGACAGCGAGCCAAAATCGAAACGCGGCGCAACTGCGTCGCCGGGCGACACTTTCACCAGACTAGCGTCCTGCACGCCCGACTCGAGCGACTCCAGACCAAGTGCCGCCAGCTCCTGGGCACTGGCTACCGAGGGCGTCGGTTCCGGATCGAAATCCGCCGCGGCACTAGGCGCCGCCGGGCTGGCGGCCGTCTGCCCGGGCCCCGGCGGTGGCGCTGCTGACTGTTCGTCGATTGAGAAATCCAGGTCTAGATCTAGATCCGTCGTCTCCATGGGTGCGGGTTCCCCCGGCCGCGCGTGGTAAAGCGGGTTGCCCGGGTCGAGGGCCATACCCTGCGCGCAGATGCGTTCCCAGTCCTGGCCGTGGTCGCCAGCCAGTTCGAAGGCCTGTCGCGCCATCTGTTCAAAGGCTTTCTGGTCGCGCCGAAGCGCGTAGATATCGAGCAGCTTCTGATGTACCGCGATCCGACCATAGTGGGTTCGCAGCGCCTGTGTCAGGATCTCCTCGGCCTGCGTATCCCGGCCATAGGCCAGATAGACCTCGGCTTCTGCCACCGGGTCTACCTCTTCGGCGGCGTCCAGCTCGCTGGGCGAGTAGGCCAGCGCCGATGCTGCGGCGCCCTCGTCGCGGGTGTCCACACGCTGTCCCCCGCTGGCATCGAAGAAGGAGTCTTGCCCCATCCGGCTTTCAAGCATGGAATCGGCCGAGTTGGCCGTGCGCCTGCGCTGGCGGACTCGGTACAGACCCAGCGCCGTCAGAAGGGCTAGCAGCCCGCCCGCTGCGACCAGTATGTCCTGGCTTTCTATCAGGGTGTTCAGCAGTCCCGGCTTGGGGAGCGCTGCTGCTGTCGCCGCCGACGCGCCGATGGCCGCTTGCAGTACAGGCGCCGCCGGCACCGCTGCTGTTGTATCGGCCGCCGAAGCAGAAGACGCCGCTGGCACAGATGGTGGGGGGGGGTCCGACGAGGCGGAAAGACTGGCTGCGGGAGTCGCCGTTGCAGCTCCGATGCTCGCCAGATCCTTGATGTTTTGCGCCAGTTCGGCCTGACGCCGCGCGGCATCCTTGCTGGTCTTGTCCTGTGCGACTTGTTCTTCGGAGCCCTTGAGCGCCACCGTTCCGGTGGAAAGGGTCAGTTTGTCGGGGGACAGTGCGGCCGCCTTCTTCTCCTCGACTCGGGTCTGTATCGACCCCGACGCCGTGCGCTGCGCAGTGTCCATGGACAGGTTCGGCGCGTTGCCCGCCAGGCGGGCCCGGTATGCGTCGAAGTCGCGGCTTTGCGCGACGATGGTTTGCCTTGCTTCCTCCGGCGCAATTGCCAGCGCCTGTTCGGCTGCGGGAATTGTCAATAACGCCCCGGCCCTTAGCCGGTTGGGATTGCCGTCGACAAAGGCATCGGCGTTGCCGCGCAGCATGGCGACCAGCATTTGATCCAGAGAAACCTGCGCGGGCTTGGACGCGAGCGCGATCATGCTGGCGCTATCGCCTGCCCTCACCCTGACGCGCTGCGCTTCGCCCGGCACACCGGATTGGCGCGCCGCGTCGGCTGGCGCGGCGCTGGCCGGTGCCAGAGCGCCCGCGATGGCTGGCGACGGCGCTGTTAGCGTCGTTTCTGCTGCAACCTGCGGCAGAAGCGGTGCAGTCGGCGCACGCATGCTGGGCGGGTCGAACAGCAGGGTGTAGTCGCGAACGATGCGTCCGCTGGCCCAGCGGATGTCGACGATCAACTCGACCACCGGCTCGGACACCGATCGGTCGCTGCTCAGCCGCAAGAAGGCGCGGCCGTCCGGGTGGCGCTGCAGGCTGAGTTGCGCGCCGGCGAGCGCAGCGTTGTAATCGAAGCCCGCTGCCTTGAAGGCATCGGGCAACGCAATCGCTGGTTGGATGGTGGCGGCTTCTGCCGAATTGATGTCGGCAAGTTCGATCTCAGCGCGCAGCGGATCGCCCAGGGCCGACTGCACGGTGACCCGTCCCAATGCCAGCGCGCGGGCGTTGCCTGATGCCAGCAAGCATGCTGCCATCAGTGCCACGAGGGCGCCATTGCGCCCCCTATTGGACTTGGAAATCAATATAACTGCCTCCGATGGTCGCGCCAGGCGCCGCCATCAAAGGCGCTGTAAACGCCTGTGATGGCCCTGAATCCGAAAAGTACCATAACACCAAGGTCCGGGCCTGACAAGGCGACAAAGCACCGTGCTGGCCTGGTTTCGATGCGGACCGAATCCGGCTTGTCTTCAAGTTTCAAGCAGGATGCGCAACATGCGCCGAAGCGGTTCGGCCGCTCCCCATAGCAACTGGTCGCCGATGGTGAAGGCGCCGAGATATTGCGGCCCGATCGCCAGCTTGCGCAGCCTGCCGACGGCAATGTCCATCGTCCCGGTGACAGCGACCGGTGTCAGTTGGCGGATCGACGCCTCCCGGGTGTTGGGAACCAGCCTTACCCAGGCGTTGTCATGGGCGATGAGTTGTTCGATGTCGTTCAGGGCAACGTCACCGCGCAGCTTGATGGTCAGCGCCTGACTGTGGCATCGCATCGCGCCGACCCGAACGCAGATCGAATCGATGGGTGTCGCGGCGCTTGCGAAGCCGGGACCCCGGCCCAGAATCTTGTTGGTTTCCGCTGCGCCCTTCCATTCCTCCAGACTGGTCCCGTCGCCGCGGTCGGTGTCGATCCACGGTATCAGGCTGCCACCCAGCGGGACGCCGAACTGGGCCGTTTCCGCCGCATCCAGGCTGCGCTGTCTCGCTGCGATCTTGCGGTCGATCTCCAGAATCGCCGACGCCGGATCGTCGAGCAGGTCCCGTACCTCGGCGTTGAGCGTCCCATATTGCGTCAACAGTTCGCGCATATGCTGTGCGCCGCCCCCCGACGCTGCCTGATAGGTGGTGCAGCTCATCCACTCGACCAAATCGGCCTTGAACAGCGCGCCCAAACCCATCAGCATGCAACTCACCGTGCAGTTGCCGCCGACATAGTCGCGTACGCCACGCGACAGCGCACTGCGGATCACCGGCATGTTCACCGGGTCCAGAACGATGATGGCGTCGTCGTTCATCCGAAGTGTCTTGGCGGCGTCGATCCAGTATCCCTTCCAGCCAGCAGCACGCAGGGCAGGGTAGACCGCCTTGGTGTACTCGCCGCCCTGGGCGGTGATGATGATGTCGCAGCGCCGCAGGGACGCTATATCGTTGGCATCCCGCAGCTTGGTTTCATTTTTCGCCATGGCTGGCGCCGCGCCGCCGGCATTGGAGGTCGAGAAAAAAACCGGCTCTATCAACCCGAAGTCGCCTTCGGCCTGCATCCTGTCGAGCAGCACCGATCCCACCATGCCACGCCAGCCCACCAGGCCGACCACGTTTCCAAGCTTCATGCCTGCACCTCTTTCAATACTGCAATCCGACGGGCATTTACTTGCCCAGCGCCTTCACCACCGCTTGACCCATGGCGCGCGTGCCCACCAGCGTCGTTCCTGGGCTGTGAATGTCCGCTGTGCGCAGTCCCTGGCTCAGGACGCTGCGCACAGCAGCTTCTATCCGGTCGGCGGCCTGCGCCTGGTTCAGGCTAAAGCGCAGCATCATCGCCGCGCTCAGAATGGTCGCCAGCGGGTTGGCAATGCCTTTGCCCGCAATGTCCGGTGCGCTGCCGTGGCTGGGCTCGTAAAGTCCCTGGCCGGCTGCATTGAGGCTTGCCGAAGGCAGCATTCCGATCGAACCGGTCAGCATCGCCGCCTCGTCGCTCAGGATGTCACCGAACATGTTGCCGGTGACGACGACGTCAAATTTCTTCGGCGCGCGAACCAGCTGCATCGCCGCGTTGTCGACATACATATGGTCGAGCGCCACGTCGGGATACTGGCCGCCGACCTCGGTCACGACATCCCTCCAGAACTGGAAGGTCTCGAGCACGTTGGACTTGTCGACGCTGGTGACCCTCTTGCTGCGCTTGCGCGCTGCCTGGAAAGCCACATGGGCGATGCGCTCGACCTCGGGGCGCGAGTAGCGCATGGTGTCAAACGCTTCCTCGCTGCCCGGAAAGTGCCCGTCGACCGCGGTGCGGCGTCCGCGCGGTTGCCCAAAGTAGATATCGCCGGTCAGTTCGCGGATGATCAGAATGTCCAGGCCGGCGATGAGTTCGGGCTTGAGGCTGGATGCGTCGACCAGTTGCTCGTAGCAGATCGCGGGGCGGAAGTTGGCAAACAGGCCCAGATGCTTGCGCAGGCCGAGGATCGCTTGCTCAGGCCGCAGTGGGCGCTCCAGCGTGTCGTACTTCCAGTCGCCCACGGCGCCAAACAAGATCGCGTCGGCGCTCTTGGCCAGTGCCAGCGTGGTTTCGGGAAGCGGGTGGCCATGGGCTTCAAAGGCCGCGCCACCGACCAGCGCGGTTTCGGTCTCGAAGGAGAGGTCCAGCGCCGACAGGACGAGCACCGCTTCGGCGACTATTTCTTTTCCGATGCCGTCACCCGGCAGTATGGCGATTTTCATGGGGCTAGGATCCTGCTGGTAGTTGTGGAGGGTGGGTGGCGCAGCTGCAGGCCGTTATCCGGGGACGCAGGTTGGCATCGCTGTGCGCTGCCCGCTGGGCCATCCCGCCTGCGCGCATAGCCGGGCTCGGACCCTGGGACTCAGAGCGGCGAGGCGACGGGCAGCACGCTGGCGAGCCATGGTTTCTCGGTTAGTCGCTTCGACTCAAAGGCGCGGATCTTGTCAGACTGGCGCAGGGTCAGTCCGATGTCGTCGAAGCCGTTGAGCAGGCAGTACTTGCGAAAAGCCTGCACGTCGAAAGGCAGTTCGTCGCCCTGCGCCTTGACGATCACCTGGCGCTCCAGGTCAATCGTCAGGCTGTAGCCGGGGAAGGCGGCGACCTCGTCGAACAGCTTGTCGACATGGGCCTCATCCAGAACGATCGGAAGCAGTCCGTTCTTGAAGCTGTTGTTGAAGAAGATGTCGGCGTAGCTCGGGGCGATGATGGCCCTGAAACCGTACTGGTCCAGCGCCCAAGGGGCGTGCTCCCGTGACGAACCGCAGCCGAAGTTTTCGCGCGCGAGCAGGACCGAGGCGCCGGCGTAGCGCGGCTGGTTCAGCACGAAGTCTGGATTGATCCGCCTGCTGGCAGGATCCTGACCGGGGAAGCCAGCATCGAGGTAGCGCCAAGCGTCGAAAAGATTGGCACCAAATCCGGTCTTGCGAATCGACTTGAGAAATTGCTTCGGAATCAGCGCGTCGGTATCGACATTCGCGCGGTCCATCGGAGCGACAAGACCCTTGTGGACGGTAAATTTTTGCATGCTTGGTCTTCCTTGGCTTCAGGCGAATTTCCGGATGTCGACAAAATGACCGTGAATGGCCGCGGCTGCGGCCATCGCCGGGCTGACCAGATGCGTTCTCCCGCCGGCACCCTGACGGCCCTCGAAGTTGCGGTTGCTGGTCGACGCGCAGCGCTCACCGGGCTCGAGTCGGTCGGCGTTCATGGCCAGGCACATGGAGCACCCGGGCTCGCGCCATTCGAAGCCTGCTGCCCTGAAGACTTCATGCAGGCCCTCGCGTTCGGCCTGCTGCTTGACCAGCCCTGACCCCGGAACGACCATCGCCAGCCGCACATTGCCCGCTACCCTGCGGCCGAGCTTTTTCACCACCGCAGCGGCTTCCCGCATATCCTCGATGCGGCTGTTGGTGCAAGAGCCGATGAAGACTTTGTCGACGTGAATATCGGAGATAGATTTCCCCGGCTTGAGATCCATGTAGACCAGCGCGCGTTCCATCGCGCCGCGCCGGGTGGCGTCCTTTTCCTTGTCCGGGTCAGGAATCCGCGCGTCAACCCCCAGCACCATCTCGGGCGATGTACCCCAGGTAACCTGCGGGACGATGGCGCCGGCGTCGAGTTCGACCACCGCATCGAAGCGGGCATCGGGGTCCGACTGCAGCGTTCGCCAGTAGGCAACGGCCTGGTCCCAAGCGACGCCGCTGGGCGCCAGCGGTCGTCCCTTGACATAGTCGATCGTCTTTTGATCCACCGCGACAAGGCCGGCGCGCGCCCCGGCTTCGATCGCCATATTGCAGACCGTCATGCGCGCTTCGATGCTGAGCGCCCGAATCGCTGCGCCGCCAAATTCAATGGTGAATCCCGTTCCGCCGGCAGTGCCAATCTTCCCGATGACGGCCAGCACAATGTCCTTGGCGACGCAGCCCGGCGATAGCGTCCCATCGACCCGCACCAGCATGTTCCTGGCCTTCTTGGCCAGCAGCGTCTGGGTTGCCATGACATGCTCGACTTCGCTGGTGCCGATGCCGTGCGCCAGCGCGCCGAAGGCGCCGTGCGTCGAGGTGTGCGAGTCACCGCACACGACGGTCATTCCGGGCAGGATGGCGCCGGTCTCGGGGCCTATGACATGGACAATTCCCTGGCGCTTGGACAGAAACGGGAAATACGCGGCGGCGCCGTATTGGCTGATATTGGCGTCGAGCGTCGTGATCTGCTCGCGGCTGATCGGATCGGTGATGCCATCGTACCCAAGGTCCCAGTCGGTGGTCGGCGTATTGTGGTCGGCGGTGGCGACGATGGAGCTGACGCGCCAGACCTTCCTGCCGCTTTGGCGCAGGCCTTCGAAGGCCTGGGGGCTGGTGACCTCGTGGACCAGGTGGCGGTCTATGTACAGGATGGCAGTGCCGTCATCCTCGCTATGGACGACGTGTTCGTCCCAGATCTTGTCATACAGCGTTCGGCTCATTGTGCGGTTTCCTTCCAAGGCTGATTACATCTTCTGCCAGCGCTGAATGCCGGCGCGCCGGCATTCAGCGCTGACTGATCGGCAGCACATCGCGCTGCGTCGAGCCGGTGAACAGTTGGCGCGGACGGCCAATCTTGTATTCGGGGTCTCCGATCATCTCGTTGAGCTGGGCAATCCAGCCGACCGTGCGCGCCAAAGCAAATACCGCCGTGAACAGCGAGGTGGGTATGCCGATCGCGCGCTGCACGATGCCCGAGTAGAAGTCGACGTTGGGGTAGAGCTTGCGCTGCACGAAATAATCGTCTTCAAGGGCAATTTTTTCAAGCGCCATCGCGAGCTTGAACAGCGGGTCGTTTTCCAGACCCAGTGCCACGAGCACCTCGCGGCAGGTCTCCTGCATCAGCTTGGCTCGTGGGTCGTAGTTCTTGTAGACCCGGTGGCCAAAGCCCATCAGCTTGACGCCGGAGTTCTTGTCCTTGACCTGGTTCATGAACTCGCCGACTTTGGCGACACCGCCCATCTTCTGAATGTCCTCGAGCATGTTCAGGCAGGCTTCGTTGGCGCCGCCATGGGCCGGCCCCCACAGGCAGGCGACCCCTGCCGCGATCGCGGCAAAGGGATTGGTTCCGGAACTGCCGCACAGCCGCACCGTTGACGTGGACGCATTTTGCTCATGGTCCGCATGCAGGATGAATATGCGGTCGAGTGCGCGCTCGAGCACCGGGTTGACCACATATTCCTCGCACGGGTTGGCAAACATCATGTGCAGAAAATTGCCTGCGTAGCTCAGGCTGTTACGCGGGTACATATAGGGCTGACCGGCGCTGTATTTGTAGGCCATTGCCACCAGGGTTGGCATCTTGGCAATCAGCCGGATCGCCGAGATGTCGCGGTGCTCCGGATTGTGGATGTCGGTGCTGTCATGGTAGAAGGCCGACAGCGCGCCAACGAGCCCGGTCATGATCGCCATCGGATGGGCGTCCCGCCTGAAACCCCGCAGAAAAAATTGCATCTGCTCGTTCACCATCGTGTGGTTGGTGACTCGCTTGACGAAATCTGCCTTACCGGCGACGTCGGGCAGGGTGCTGTACAGCAGCAGATGGCAAGTCTCCAGAAAGTCGCAGTGGGTGGCTAGCTGCTCGATCGGGTAGCCCCGATACAGCAACTCACCCTTGTCGCCGTCGATGTAGGTGATCGACGACTGGCACGAGGCGGTCGACAAGAAACCGGGGTCGTAGGTGAACATTCCGGTCTGCGCATAGAGCTTACGGATGTCGATCACATCCGGGCCAATGCTGCCACCGTAGACGGGCAGATCAATGCTGGGTCGGCCGTTGCTAAACGACAGGGTGGCTTGGGTGTCAGCTGGTTTCATATTCGTCCCTTCATCGGTTTTCTCTCAACATTTGCAAAACTTCTATCACATCGTCGCGGTCCAGTCCCGCATCCAACTGCGACAGCAGCTTGCGGCCAAGTTGCAGGTCCAGCAGGTCCGGGTCACTTAGGTCCATCAGATCGGCCAGAGCGCTGGCCTGTTGCTGCGTCAGACTGTCCGCGTACCGGTCGAAAAAGCGTTGCAGAAAAAGATCATTTTCCAGCATTCCCCGGCGGCATCGCCAGCGCAGCCGGCTCAGCGCCCGCTCACCTATCGGCAGGTCGGCATCCAGGGAATCCGCGCCCATGGCACCGGCGCCGTCAAACGGCCCGCGCGACCATCATTTCTTTGATTTTCCCGATCGCCCGAGTCGGATTCAATCCCTTCGGGCAAACGTCGACGCAGTTCATGATGGTATGGCAGCGGAACAGTCGGTAAGGATCTTCGAGGTTGTCGAGCCGCTCGGCGGTCGCCTCGTCGCGGCTGTCGGCGATGAATCGGTAGGCCTGCAGGAGCCCGGCCGGGCCGACAAATTTGTCGGGATTCCACCAGAAGCTCGGGCAGCTTGTCGAGCAACTGGCACACAAGATGCACTCATAGAGTCCGTTGAGCTCGTCGCGCTCCTGTGGGCTTTGCAGGCGCTCTTTTTCCGGCGGTACCGAGTCGTTCACCAGGTAGGGCTTGATCGAGTTGTACTGCTTGAAGAACTGCGTCATGTCTACGATCAGGTCGCGGATCACTGGCAGTCCGGGCAAGGGCTTGAGGACGATGGTACCGGTCAGCGTTCGCATATTGGTCAGGCAGGCGAGGCCGTTCTTGCCGTTGATGTTCATCGCGTCGGAGCCGCATACCCCTTCGCGGCAGGAGCGGCGAAACGATATGGCCGGATCGACCGCCTTGAGCTTCATCAGCGCGTCGAGCAGCATCCGCTCGGTGCCGTCGAGCTGCACCTCGATGCTTTGCATATAGGGCTTGGCATCCTGGTCCGGGTCGTAGCGGTAAATCTGAAAAGTGCGTTTTTGCATCGTTGGGGCGTCCATGGCCAATCGGTTAAAAGGTGCGAACTTTCAGCGGCACGGAGTCGACTGTGAGCGGGTTCATTTGCACCGGCTTGTAGCTCAGTCGGTTGCCTTCGCGGTACCACAGCGTGTGCTTGTGCCACTCCTTGTCGTTACGGCCGTTGGGGTGCTCGGGTGTGTCGCCGTAGTTGTTGACCGAATGCGCGCCGCGACTCTCGTGGCGTGCCGCGGCCGACACCATGGTCGCTTGCGCCGCCTCGATCAGGTTTTCCACCTCCAGCGCCTCAATGCGCGCGGTGTTGAAGATTCTGGACTTGTCCTTGAGGTTGATGGCGGCGACGCGCTCGCGAATGGCGGCAATCTTTGCGACGCCCTGGTCCATCATGTCTTGCGTGCGAAAGACGCTCGCGTGTTCCTGCATGGTCGCGCGGATGTCCTCGGCAACGTCTTGCGCGTATTCACCGGCGCTTGCGCCATCGAGCCGCGCTAGGCGTGACTGGGTCCGGTCGGCGGCGTCGGCGGGGAGTGGTTTGTGCTCCTTGTTCTTGTTGTTGAAGGCTGTGATGTGGTCCCCTGCTGCGCGGCCGAAAACCAGCAGGTCGAGCAGCGAGTTGGTCCCCAGCCGGTTGGCCCCGTGGACGCTGACACACGAGCATTCGCCCACGGCGTAGAGGCCGTGCACCGGCGCGTTGTTGTCGTCGCCGGACTGGGTCACCACCTGGCCGTGGATATTGGTCGGTATGCCGCCCATCTGGTAGTGGATGGTTGGCACGACCGGTATCGCTTCGCGCGTCACATCGACGTTGGCGAAATTGATGCCAATTTCGTGGACCGACGGCAGGCGTTTCATAATCGTCTCGGCGCCCAAGTGGTCAAGCTTGAGCAGCACATGGTCCTTGTTCGGACCGCAGCCGCGGCCTTCCTTGATTTCCTGGTCCATGCAGCGTGAGATGAAATCGCGCGGGGCCAGATCCTTGAGCGTCGGCGCGTAACGCTCCATGAAGCGCTCGCCCCGGCTGTTGATCAGGATCGCACCCTCGCCACGACAGCCCTCGGTCAGCAATACGCCGGCGCCAGCGACACCGGTCGGGTGGAACTGCCAGAACTCCATGTCCTCCAGTGCCAGCCCCGCCCGCGCGGCCATGCCAAGGCCGTCGCCCGTGTTGATGAAGGCGTTGGTCGAAGCGGCGAAGATGCGGCCGGCGCCTCCGGTAGCCAGCAAGGTTGTCTTGGCTTGAAGGATGTGCAGGTCGCCTGTTTCCATCTCAAGCGCCGTCACGCCGAGCACATCGCCGTCGGCGTCGCGGATCAGATCGAGCGCCATCCACTCGACAAAGAATGCCGTGCGCTCCTTCAGGTTTTGCTGGTACAGGGTGTGCAGCATCGCGTGCCCGGTTCGGTCGGCCGCTGCGCAGGCTCGCTCCACCGCTTTCTCACCATAGTTGGCCGTATGGCCGCCAAAGGGGCGCTGGTAGATTGTTCCGTCGGGATTGCGGTCAAAAGGCATCCCCATGTGCTCCAGTTCGTACACCACCCTGGGAGCTTCGCGGCACATGAACTCGATGGCGTCCTGGTCGCCTAGCCAGTCCGAACCCTTGACCGTGTCGTAGAAGTGGTAGTGCCAGTTGTCGTCGTTCATGTTGCCCAGGGACGCGCCGATGCCACCCTGCGCGGCAACGGTGTGCGAACGGGTCGGGAATACCTTGGACAGCACCGCCACGCTCAGGCCCGCGCGCGCGAGTTGCAGCGAGGCGCGCATGCCTGAGCCCCCGGCGCCGATGATCACGACGTCAAACTTGCGCTTGGAAATGGATTGGGTCATGAGAAACCGTAAGAAAGGGAAGGACTGCCTGCGTGCGCATCAAAGCCGCCAGAGGACCTGGATGGACCAACCAGCGCAGCCGACCAGCCAGGCGATGGTGAACACCTGCAGCGACAAACGCAACGACACCGGTTTGATGTAATCCATCCAAATATCGCGCATCCCGACCCATACGTGATAGATCAGTGCGACGATTACGACGAAGGTCAGCACCTTCATCCACTGCGTTGAAAATATGGCAGCCCACCGGTCATAGCCCAGCGGGCCCTTGCTGAGCACGACCTGCAGCAGCAGCGCCAGTGTGAACAGCGCCATCAAGGCGGCTGTGACGCGCTGGCTCAGCCAGTCGCGCAAACCATAATGGGCGCCCACCACAATGCGACGCGATCCGAAATTCACTGCCATGGCTCCATCCTTCTATTCATTTGGCGAGTCCTGCACCGCCAATTCGATGCCGTGTTCCTTTGAGGACCCCGGGGGCTCAGTACGCGCCAAGCAGCTTGGCGCCCAAAATGACCGTCAACCCCACACTCAGCACCAGGGTCACCGCGGCCGAACGCTTGCCAAATTGCGCGTCCACAGCGTGGTGGACGTCCATCCACAAGTGGCGCAAGCCGGCGATTAGGTGGTGCAAGAAGGCCCAGATCAGCGCCAGGGCCACCAGTTTCATGAACCAGCCCGCTAGCGGCCCAACCCCCTTGTTGAAGGCACCCGTGAAACGAGTGAAAGAGATCTCGGATGAGACCGAGGTGTCAAACATCCAGATGATGAACGGCAGCAGCAGGAACATCAGTGCCCCGCTGATCCGGTGCAAGATGGACACCAGACCCGCAAGCGGCAGACGGTATCCGGGCAGGTCCCGAAGCGCGTGGATGTTGCGAAATTCGGGCCGCTTGGCCGGCGGCTTCGATGCCAGTTCGTTCATGAAGTGATTGCCCTCTGCGGCCCGGTTTGTTGGTGGTTTGTGCACTGCATCAACACCAAATTCTATTGCACCCACCAACCTTTCTGCCGGCGGGCTGGAATGGATCAGCTGAGCACGTTCCTGTAGTAATGGTGGTCGGTGCGGTAAAGGCCCCGACGCAGTTCGATCGCGTGGTTGTCGTAGGTGAAGGCAATGCGTTCCACGCTGAGCAGAGGGGTTCCGGGGTCCACATGGAGCAGGGCCGACTGGGTTGCATCCGGCAGAACCGCGCGGATTTTTTCTTCGGCTCTCACCATGCGAACGCCGAATTCTGCCTCGAACAGTGCGTACATAGGCCCCTGGTCCGCGCTCAGGCGCTCGGCGGTGAGGCCCTTGAACGGTCCACCGGGCAGCCAGAGGTCTTCTAGGATGGTCGCTTGTCCGTCGAATGACAGCACGCGGCGCACTTGCAGTACCGCGTCTCCGGTGCGTAGTTCGAGCGCGCGCGCCGTCTCGGCCGACGAACGCAGCCGCCTGCAGTCGATGATCTTGCGCTGCGCCGGGACTTCGCTGTTCGGGTCGCCGTCGTTCGGGATCAGCCTGAGGAATCGGTACTGAACCTGACGCTCGGCGTGGGTCGCTACGAAGGTTCCCTTGCCCTGGCGGCGTAGCAGCAGGTTTTCGGCCGCCAGCTCGTCAATCGCTTTTCGCACCGGACCCTGGCTTACCCGAAAGCGTGCGGCAAACTCCAGTTCGCTGGGAATGGCCTCGCCCGGCTGCCACTCTCCGGCGCGCAGGCTCCTGAGGATCAGCGCCTTGATCTGCTGGTACAGCGGGCTGAAGGCGGGTGCGCCGTTGCGGGCCGGCTCATCAGGCGGCGACTCATCAAGGCGACTGGCGGAGAATGTCGGCGTGGGGATCATGCGTGAGGGGGCCGGTGGGGGCGTTGACGCGACGGTACGGAGTGTGGATTTTATCTTATATAAGACATAAGACAAATTGACCCCTTCGTCTATTCAAGGTTAAACTCGTTGCGCTTGCGCCGCCCCGGCTGCTGTACGGGGCGGCGTGCCCGACACGCCTTAGCCCACCATTTCTGGAGCCCCCGCCATGAGCAAAGAACCCGTCCGCGTCGCCGTTACCGGTGCCGCCGGCCAAATCGGTTATGCCCTGCTGTTTCGCATCGCCAGCGGCGCCATGCTCGGTGCGGACCAACCGGTGATCTTGCAGCTGCTCGAAGTCCCCGACGAGAAGGCGCAAAACGCGCTCAAAGGCGTCATGATGGAGTTGGAGGACTGCGCTTTCCCGCTGCTCGCTGGCATGCAGGCGCACGGCGACCCGATGACGGCCTTCAAGGACTCGGATTACGCGCTGCTCGTGGGAGCGCGGCCGCGCGGTCCCGGCATGGAGCGCGCCGACTTGCTGGCGGCCAATGCCCAGATATTTACCGCACAGGGCCGGGCGCTCAACGCGGTCGCCAGCCGCAATGTGCGCGTGCTGGTGGTCGGAAATCCGGCTAACACCAACGCCTATATCGCGATGAAGAGCGCGCCCGACCTGCCGCGCAAGAACTTCACCGCCATGCTGCGACTGGACCACAACCGCGCCTTGAGCCAGATTGCGGCCAAGACCGCGCAGGCGGTGGCCGACATCGAGAAGCTGGTGGTGTGGGGGAACCATTCGCCGAGCATGTACCCGGACTACCGCTTCGCCACCATCAAGGGACAAAGTGTCAAAGACCTGATCAATGACCATGGGTGGAACGTGAACACCTTCATCCCCACGGTTGCCAAGCGCGGCGCTGCCATCATCGCTGCGCGTGGCGTGTCCTCCGCCGCGTCGGCGGCCAACGCGGCGATCGACCATATGCGCGACTGGGCCTTGGGCACCGGTGAAAAATGGGTAACGATGGGAATCGCATCGGACGGGCAATACGGGATACCGAAAGACACCATGTTCGGCTTCGCCGTCCGCTGCGAAGGCGGCGAGTACAAATTGGTCGAAGGCTTGGCGGTAGATGCATTCAGCCAGGAGTGCATCGACAAGACGCTCAAGGAGTTGCAGGAAGAGCAAGCGGGCGTAGCGCATCTTCTCTAAGCGGCGTAGCAGGCGGTGAGGCACCCGCGCGAGGTACTTCTGGGCGCCCAGGCGGTGGCCGGGTCGATTCCCGTTTGCGACCACTACAGCGGCGTTGAGGCGCGCATGCGCAAGAGCCTCGCCTTGCAGGCGGAGCTCAGCGATGAGTTCGGCGTGTGCATGTTTGATGTGACGCTCGACTGTGAGGACGGTGCGGCAGTTGGTGCCGAGCGAGACCATGCGCAGATGGTGGTTGCGCTGGCCAGACAAAGCCGGATGCCGCTTGTTCGGGACGGCGACGGCATGCAGCGGCCCACGGCGCGAATTGCAGTTCGGGTTCACCCGGTGGACCATCCGGCCTTTGAGCAGGATGTGCAGATCATCGTCGGCGGCGCTGGCGCGGCGCTATGCCACCTGATGATTCCCAAGGTAGAGTCAGTGCGCGACGTAGACCGCGCCGTTGCGATGATGGACAGTGCCGCCTCCGGCCTGGCCGCGCGGGAGCTTCCGGTTCATGTGCTGATCGAGTCGCCGGCAGCGGTGCATCGCGCCTTTGACATCGCCGCGCATCCGCGCGTGCAGTCGATGAGTTTTGGCCTGATGGACTTTGTTTCCGCGCACGCGGGGGCTATTCCGGCGCAGGGAATGTCGGGACCCGGTCAGTTTTCCAATCCCCTGGTGTTGCGCGCGAAAACGGAGATTGCCTCGGCTTGCCATGCACACGGCAAGGTGCCTTCCCACTGCGTCGTGACCGAGTTTCGTGACCGGGCTGTTGTGCGGGAAGCGGCACGCAAGGCGGCGCGCGAATTTGCGTACCTTCGCATGTGGAGCATCCACCCGGACCAGATCCGGCCGATTCTGGAGGCCTTTGCCCCGCTGGAGAGTGAAATCGATATGGCGAGCGAAATCATTCTTCGCGCGCAGGGCGCCGACTGGGCTCCTTTAGACTACCAGGGTCAGTTGCACGACCGCGCAAGCTATCGTTTCTTCTGGCAGGTACTTGAGCGGGCGTACCGCACTGGCCAGTCGCTCGCGCCGGAGGTGCGCCAGTATTTTTCCGCGCACTATCGAACCTGATCGGTACGGCTCGTCACACGGAAAGCAACGATGAAAATTTTCCCTGACCCGATGATCGCTGCTGCGCTCGCCCTTGGCGCTTTGGCGGGCGGCACGGTGACGACGGCGATGGCGCAAGGCGCCAGCGCCGCAGTCGAACGGGTCGAGACCCGAACGAGCCGCACCGATCGTGGCGCTGCGCGCAACTTGGCAGCGCAGCAGCGGGCGCCGCTGACCGACGCCGAGATCGCCATCGCGCAGTTGGTGCACACCGGCACGCTGCCGTGCGAGCTGGGGGCCCAAGTCGTGCTCACGCCGGATCCGGCGACGGCTGGCTTTTTTAGTCTGCGCTTTGGCAAGTCTGTCTACCGGCTCTCGCCGCAGCATACCAGTACGGGGGTGGTCCGGCTGGAGGATCCGGTGGCAGGAATCGTGTGGCTGCAGATTGCCACCAAGTCGATGCTGATGGACCAAAAGTTGGGGCGGCGACTGGCCGACGAATGCCAGAGTCCAGCGCAGGCGTTGGTGGCGCAGGCCAATCGCCGCAATCCACCGGTCAGCATGCTGGACCCTCAGTCGGCGGCGCCCAAGGTCAGGACCGTCGCCGACTGAGGGTCGGCGCGATGGCAGGAACGTTTTTTAGAGGGAGTGAACCATGTTGCAAGCCTATCGAATCCATGTCGCCGAGCGCGCCGCGCTCGGCATTCCGCCATTGCCACTATCGGCGCAGCAGTGCGCAGAGCTGGTCGAGTTGCTCAAGACCGTGCGCTCGCAGAGCGAGGGCGCCGAACTGCTCGAGCTCATAGCGTACCGGGTTCCGGCCGGCGTCGATGACGCCGCCAAGGTCAAAGCCAGTTACCTGGCTGCGGTTGCCCATGGAACCGAGTCCTGTGCGCCGATCAGTCGCGCGAAGGCCACCGAACTGCTGGGCACCATGCTCGGTGGCTACAACATCAGCCCTCTGGTCGAGTTACTCGCAGACGAGGCGGTAGCGGCAAAGGCGGCGCAGGCGCTGACGAAGACCTTGCTGATGTTCGACCAGTTTCACGACGTCAAGGAACTGGCAGACAAGGGCAATGCGCACGCCAAAGCAGTGCTGCAGAGCTGGGCACAGGGCGAGTGGTTCACCAGTCGCCCGGAGGTGCCTGAGAGCATCACGGTGAGCGTTTTTAAGGTGGCTGGCGAAATCAACACCGACGATCTTTCGCCGGCGCCGGACGCGTGGAGCCGGCCCGACATACCCCTGCATGCGCTGGCGATGCACAAGAATGCACGGCCGGGGATCAGCCCGGAGCAAGAAGGCAAGCGCGGGCCGGTCAAGTTCATCGAGGACCTGCGCGCGCGTGGCCATCTGGTGGCCTATGTGGGCGACGTGGTCGGCACCGGTTCGAGTCGCAAGTCCGCTACCAACTCGGTGCTGTGGTTTACCGGGGAGGACATTCCCTTCGTTCCGAACAAGCGCTTCGGCGGGGTGTGTCTGGGAGGCAAGATCGCCCCCATCTTCTACAACACCATGGAAGATTCGGGCGCCTTGCCAATCGAACTCGATGTCAGCCAGATGAACATGGGCGACGTCGTCGAACTGCGGCCTTACGAAGGCCGGGCGCTCAAGGATGGCAAGGTGATCGCCGAGTTTCAGCTCAAGAGCGCGGTGCTGTTTGACGAGGTTCGCGCTGGCGGGCGCATTCCGCTGATCATTGGCCGCGGACTCACGGCCAAGGCCCGTGAAGCGCTGGGACTTCCGGTGAGCGAGTTGTTCAGGTTGCCGCAAAACCCGGGTATGACAAAGGCGGGCTTTACGCTGGCGCAGAAGATGGTCGGGCGCGCAGTCGGTTTGCCGGGCGGGCAGGGCGTGCGTCCGGGTACCTACTGCGAACCCAAAATGAGCTCGGTAGGTTCGCAGGACACCACCGGTCCGATGACGCGCGATGAACTCAAGGATCTGGCCTGCCTGGGCTTTAGTGCCGACCTGGTGATGCAGTCCTTCTGCCACACCGCCGCCTATCCCAAGCCGGTCGACGTCAAGATGCACCATGAACTGCCCGACTTCATCAGCACGCGCGGCGGCATCAGCCTGAACCCGGGCGACGGCATTATCCACAGCTGGCTCAACCGCATGCTGCTTCCCGACACCGTGGGGACCGGCGGAGACAGCCACACCCGGTTTCCGATCGGCATCAGCTTTCCGGCTGGATCAGGCCTGGTCGCATTCGGAGCTGCCACCGGTGTGATGCCGCTGGATATGCCCGAAAGCGTGCTGGTCCGCTTCAAGGGCCAGTTGCAGCCGGGCGTCACGTTGCGCGATCTGGTCAACGCGATTCCGCTCTACGCGATCCGCGCCGGCCTGCTCACCGTTGCGAAGCAGGGCAAGAAAAATATTTTTTCGGGTCGCATCCTGGAGATTGAGGGCTTGCCGGATTTGAAGGTTGAACAGGCTTTCGAGCTCAGCGATGCTTCGGCCGAGCGCTCGGCGGCCGGATGCACGGTGCATTTGGACAAGGCGCCAATCATCGAATACATCACCAGCAATATCACCATGCTCAAGTGGATGATTGCCACCGGATACAAGGACGTGCGCACGATCGAGCGTCGCATCCGGGCGATGCAGGATTGGCTCGCGAACCCGGTGCTGATGAAGGCCGATGCAGACGCGCAGTACGCTGCTGTGATTGAAATCGACTTGGCCGACGTGCATGAGCCTATCGTTGCCTGCCCGAACGATCCGGACGACGTCAAGACCCTCTCGGAGGTGGCGGGGTCGCCTATCGACGAGGTATTCATCGGCAGCTGCATGACCAATATTGGCCATTTCCGCGCGGCGTCCAAGCTGCTCGAAAACAAGCGCGATATACCGGTCAAGTTGTGGATGGCTCCGCCCACCAAGATGGACGCTAAGCAGCTCAGCGAGGAGGGGCACTACGGTGTGCTGGGCGCGGCAGGAGCCCGCATGGAGATGCCAGGCTGCAGCTTGTGCATGGGCAACCAGGCGCAGGTCAAGGAAGGGGCGACCGTGTTCAGCACATCGACGCGCAACTTCCCGAACCGGTTGGGGAAAAATTCGAATGTCTACCTGGGTTCGGCGGAACTGGCTGCCATCTGTTCCAAGCTGGGACAGATCCCCACCAAGGCGCAATACATGGCCGACATGGGCGTCTTGACCGCCGCCAGTGCCGAGGTCTACAAGTACCTCAACTTCGACCGCATTGACGCGTTTACCCAGGCAGCTGCGTCGGTCAAGGAAAGCACCGCGTCCTAAACCCGATGGGCCGGCGCTGGGCACGGTAGACGCCTCTTCACGGAGGCGATGGCGTCTGGGACGTGTTGTGCCTGGAGGGGGCGGCTGCTCGTGCC
This sequence comes from uncultured beta proteobacterium, assembly GCA_903885415.1. GTDB lineage: Bacteria > Pseudomonadota > Gammaproteobacteria > Burkholderiales > Burkholderiaceae_C > CAISIP01. Next base: position 147 of record CAISIP010000048.1, on the reverse strand, counting down.
GTTTTTCGCAGCGTTAAGCCGGATAGGTGCCCGTCTGGCGGCCGTCCGCACGGGGGCAACGGTTACACTGAGCGCCGTCACTAATAGGTCACGTTTTCGGCCTATTTTTCCATTTGGGGTACCCGATGTTGTTTGCCAAGCTGCTGC
>CAISIP010000047.1 GCA_903885415.1 uncultured beta proteobacterium | reverse complement strand
TCGCCGGCGAACTCGCGGTGATCGTCGAGCGCGGCATGCGCGAGATGCTGGTTGAGCAGCAGGATGTCTTCTACTACATCACGCTGATGAATTAGAACTACCCGCAGCCCAACTTGCCCGCAGGCGTGGAGCAGGATCTTCTCAGAGGCTGCTACCGGTTCGGACACCGGGCCGCTCAGGGAGACGCCGACACAACCGGCCCCAATGCGCCGCGCCAGGTCACGCTGCTCGGCTCGGGCGCCATCCTGACCGAAGTCATCAAGGCCGCAGAATTGCTGGCCCGCCAGGGCGTCAGCGTCGACCTGTTCAGCGTGACCAGCTGGAGCGAACTGGCGCGCGATGGACTGGCGCAGCAACGCAAAGGCCGGGGCGCCGGCCCGGCTGGCGAAGCCTTCGTCACGCAGCAGCTCGCCCAATCAGGTGGCCCCATCGTGGCAGCGACCGACTATGTGCGGGCCGTACCGGAATCGATCCGCGCCTACCTGCCCGCTGGCCGCAGCTACCGCACGCTGGGTACCGATGGCTTCGGCCGCAGCGACACGCGCGCGGCACTGCGCCAATGGTTCGAGGTGGATGCGGCGAGCATCGTGCGCGCGGCACTAGACGCCTGCCGCTGCGAAACGGACGCGCCGCTATGAGGCCCAGTTCGGTGGGCGCTTGTCGATAAAGGCCTGCACGCCTTCGAGCGCTGCCGCATCCATCATGTTGCAGGACATGGTGTGTGCCGCGTCCGCATAGGCTGCTGCGATGCCCTGCTCAAGCTGCCGGTAAAAGAGCTGTTTGCCCATCGCCAATGCCACGCGCGGTTTGGCCAAAATACTGTCGACCAACTCGGCCACGGCTGCGTCCAGCGCGTCGGGCTCGGCAACCCGGTTCACCAGCCCCTGGCGCTGCGCCTCCTGCGCGCTGACGAACGCTCCCGTCACCAGCATCTCGAACGCCGCCTTGCGTCCCAGATTGCGCGACAGCGCCACCCCCGGGGTCGAGCAGAACAGTCCCAGATTCACGCCGCTCACCGCAAAACGCGCGCCGCTGGCAGCGACCGCTAGGTCGCACATGGCCACCAGCTGACAGCCCGCCGCAGTCGCCATTCCCTGCACCCGTGCGATCACCGGAACCGGCAGACGCTGTAGCGCGAGCATCATGTCGCTGCACTGCCCGAAGAGTTTTTCGTAATAGCCCAACGCCGGTGCCGCGCGCATCTCCTTCAAATCGTGCCCGGCACAAAAGGCCTTTCCATTGGCAGCCAGCACCACCACGCGCACCGAAGCGTCGGCCGCGATGGCGTCGAGTTCACGCTGCAATGCGTCGAGCAGGTCCTGCGACAGGGCGTTGAACGCGCCCGGGCGGTTCAGCGTCAGCGTCGCGACACCGCGCGCGTCGCGCACGCTCAGCAGGCAGGGTTCGGTCGTGTCGGGCATGGGCTGATTATGCAAGTCAGGCGCGCGCGCCTGACCGCAACGCCTGGTCGATGTCCCACAGGATGTCGTCGATGTGTTCAATGCCCACCGACATGCGCACCATGTCGGGCCCCACGCCAGCGTCCAGCTGCTGCTGGGCGTCGAGCTGGCGGTGGGTGGTGGAAGCCGGATGGATGATCAGCGTTCGCGTGTCGCCGATGTTGGCCACATGGCTCATAAACTGCGCCGCCTCGATGAATCGCATACCGGCTTCGATTCCGCCCTTCACGCCAAAAGCCAGCAGACCCGATGCGCCGGGGGCTCCGTCGACCTGGCGCATCTGTTTTTGAACCAGCCCGTATTGCGGATGATCGCTCAGCCCGGGGTAATTGACCCAGCTGATGCGCGGGTCCTGCTGCAGGAACTGCGCGACCTTGCGTGCGTTGCTGCAGTGCCGCTCCATGCGCACATGCAGGCTCTCAATGCCCTGCAGGATCTGCCAGGCGGCGATAGGCGCGAGGGTGGATCCGAAGACCCGCAGCACCTCCATGCGCGCGCGCATGGTGAAACCGAAATCCCCAAAAGTTTCATAGAACTTCACGCCATGGTAGCCCGCAGAGGGCTCGGTCATACCAGGGAACTTGCCGTTGTCCCACGGAAATTTTCCGCCTTCGACCATCACACCGGCCAGCGTCGTTCCGTGCCCTCCGAGATACTTGGTCGCCGAGTGCACGACGATGTCGGCGCCGTGGCGCAGCGGGTTGCACAGAAAGGGCGACGGCACCGTGTTATCGACGATCAGCGGCACGCCGTGCGCGTGCGCCACGTCGGCCACCGCTGCAATGTCGAGCACCGTCAGGCTCGGGTTGCCCAAGCTCTCGGCGAACACGGCGCGGGTGTTCGATCGCATCGCCGCGGCAAAAGCCTGCGGGTCGCTAGCGTCTACAAAGCTGGTTTCGATGCCAAAACGCTTCAGGCTGACCGCCAGCATGGTCACGCTGCCGCCATACAGGGCGCCGGCGGCCACCACATGGTCGCCTTGCTGCAGGATCGTCATCAGCGCCATGGCCTCCGACGCCATGCCGCTGGCCGAGGCAATTGCAGCGCGACCGCCTTCAAGCGCCGCAACCCGTTCTTCGAGCGCCGCCACCGTAGGATTGGACAGCCGCGCGTAGATGTTGCCAAAGGTCTGCAGGTTGAACAGGCTCGCAGCGTGGTCGGCGCTGTCGAACACATAGCTGGTGGTCTGGTAGATCGGCAACGCGCGCGCGCCGGTGGCGCTGTCGGGCACCTGACCGGCGTGAATGGCCAGGGTCTCGGGTTGAAACAGGTGGTCTGCCATGGTGGGCCTCGGATTAGCTTCGCTCTGCGAGCTGCGGTGCGGAGCACCTTCGGGCGGGCGTGCGGTGCTCATGCCCTGGCACCGAGGCGTTTGGCCGAAACGATGCCGGTGTTCACGCCGACCAGGTTAAGTCCGCCAAATAGCCGACCGTGCTCGATCTTGACGCAGCGGTCCATCACCGACTCAAGACCCGCCTCGCGCGCCATCGCGTCGGCCTCCAGGTTCATGACGCCGATCTGCTGCCACAGGCACTTAGCGCCGATCTGCAGCGCCTGGCGCGCGATCGGCATCACGTCTTCGCTGCGCCGGAACACGTCGACCATGTCTACCGCAAATGGGATGTCCGTCAGCTCCGGGTAGCATCGCTCGCCCAGGATGTCCGTGGACGTCTTCGCGTAGCGCGGGTTGACCGGAACGATGCGGTAGCCATGCTGCTGCAGGTACTTTGCCGCGAAATAGCTGGGACGGTGCCATTCGGCCGATAGCCCGACGACGGCGATGGTACGACGGTGCAGCAGGATGCTTCTTAGCTGGTCGATGGTGTTCATCCGGTTCGCTCGCTCATGCCGCCATGGACCGCAGTCTAAGCCCGCGGCAAACTTCCTGCCCCCTGCCCGTCGATTCGGTCTGCAATCGGCACCAGCGCTTCGACACCGACACCCATCCTCCGGCCCAGGTGGCGCAGCGACTCCAGGGTTGCGGGCGGCACCGGGATCCCACGGGTGAGGCGATCGCAACGCAGCTGCGCTTCGCGCTCGCCCGGTATCTCAACCCGATCAAAGCCCGGGGCAGGCGGGCAGGCGCGCATCTCGGCAAGGCACTCTTCCGCAGCGCGTCGATACGCCGAAGCGGCCCTGAAGCGCGACAGGTCCACCACGATACAAATCCAGTTCATGCCGTCCATCGCCTGGCCCAGGATCGATTCGCCGAGCAACTCGGCCACCAGTGCCATGCCATAGCCCTTGGGCCCGGCCATGGGCAGGATCGCGCCACCGTTGAAATAATCGTCGGGATCGGTCGTCGGGTTGCCGTGCGCGTCGATACACAGACCTGCGGCCAGCGGGCGGCCCGCCATCTTGGCGGCGTAGATCTTTCCACCCGCGGCCATTCCGGTGGCGAAATCGGTCACCACCGAGCCCTGCGTGCCGCGCCGCGCTTGACGAAGGCACCGATGCGACCGGCGTGGTCGACATTGGCACACCCACTGCCGCCAACCCCCGCGCGCGCGCCTCGCGAATCAGGTGGTCGGTCGCCAGGCGAAAGGCCGGCATGCCCAGGTTGTTGCCGCCGTCGACCAGGGCAGCGCCGCCCTCGGCCTGCAGCGCCGACGGGGCGCTCAGGACCGGCACGCTGCATCCATTGCCGCTGCCGTAGCGGCGGGGCATCGCGCAGCCGGCACGATCGCCGGCGGCAGCTCCCACCGGCGCACACGATCAGACCATACGGGTCGCATAACGCTGTGCCAGCGTGTTGAAGTGCTCGGCGTCGACCATCTGCTGGCGCTCCCTGAACATCATCAGCTGGTCCTCAACCCCCGCTATCGATCCGTTGTCATGCAGATGCTGCAAGGTGCGCTGCATCGCCATCATCGACGCCTGCAACGCGACATTGGCGTACAGGATGACCGAGTAGCCCATGGCCGCTAGCTCGTTGCGCGACAGCAGCGGCGTCTTGCCGCCGACGACCATGTTGCAGACATGAATCCCCGGCACCGCGCGCGGGATCGACGCCAGTTCATCGCTCGACAGCGGCGCTTCAATGAATAGGAAGTCTGCACCAGCC
>CAISIP010000046.1 GCA_903885415.1 uncultured beta proteobacterium | reverse complement strand
TGAAATCCGGGAAGCCCTGGCCAAGGTTGACCGCGCCTTTTTCAAGCGCCAGCCCCGACATGACGGTGAAGATATTGGTGCCCACGGCAGGCAGTTTGGAGACCAGTTCGGGAGTGCGGACGGCGACAGGGTTCATGGCGGATCAGGGCTTGCAGGTTGCTGGGTGGGGTAGGGTGATTGGTTGGCTACAGTCCGTAGTCGCTCGCGTGTCCGGACATCGCGCGGGTGACTAGGTTGCGGTCGAGCCGGTCGCTCAGGAGCTCGGCGAATTTGAAGACGAAATTGCGCAAATAGGCGCTGCGTTTGAAAGCCACCCGGGTCAGGTTCTTGCCGAACAGATGCCCGACCGGGCGCACCACCAGGGCGCCATCGCCAACGATGTCGCGCACTGCCATTTCGGCCGCGATACCCACGCCCAGACCGAGTCGCACATAGGTGGTAATCACATCCGAGTCGATCGCCTCGAGCGCGATACGCGGCTGTAGCTTGTGGGTGGCGAAGGCCTGGTCGATCCTGGCGCGGCCGGTGAAGGAGGGGTGGTAGGTGATGAGCGCTTCAGCGGCGATGTCTTCGAGCGTGAGCCGCTCCACGTTGCAAAGGCGGTGGCCCGCCTGCAGCACCAGCATGTGCTGCCACTCGTAGCAGGGCAGCGTCACCAACTCGCTGTAGGTCGCCAAGGACTCGGTGGCGATGCCGATCTCTGCCACTTCGTCGATCACCATCTGCGCGACTTGGTCGGGCGCGCCCTGGTGCAGGCTGATGTTGACCTTGGGATAGGCCAGGCGCAGCTTGGAGACCGCCTCGGGCAGGACATAGCGTGCCTGGGTATGCGTGGTGGCGATGGACAGCGTTCCGCTGTCCTGTGCGCTGTATTCCTCGCCGATGCGCTTGAGGTTGCCGAGTTCGCGCAATATCAGGTCGATGCTTTTGAGCACATGCTGACCGGGTTCGGTGACGCGCTTGAGGCGCTTGCCGTGACGGGCAAATATCTCGATACCGAGTTCTCCCTCCAACTCGATGATGGCCTTGGACACGCCGGGCTGCGAGGTGTGCAGTGCCTTGGCAGCCTCGGTCAGATTCAGATTGCGGCGAACCGCTTCCTGGACAAAGCGGAACTGGTGCAGGTTCATATCGGATGGTGCATATGGATCGGAGTCATTATGCCTCCCCTGATCATCGCTCCCGGTCGGGCGGTCTTAGCCCAGCGCGATCTGTGCCATCAGGTCGACCATGCGCGGATCCTCGCCGATCGCAGCTTGCAGGCGCAAGCCCAGTCCGGGGTGCGCGCGCTGGAGCATCGCCACCAGTTCGGGCAGGTCTTGGCGCGCATGTCGCCCCACGCCCAGGAACATCGGCACCACGCTGATATGCCCCGCCCCATCCGCAACCAGCGACCGTACCGCAGTTGGCAGGTCGGGTTGCATCAGTTCCAGATAGGCGCAGGCAACCATCGCGCTCGGATCGAGCTCGCGCACCCGGGCCGCCACCGCCTCGATCGGTTTGCACCACAGCGGGTCGCGCGAGCCGTGGGCGAACAGCACGATGGCGTTGGCGGCCCTGCTCATCGGCGCAGCACCAGCCAGCCGAAGGCCGACAGCGACAGCAGGGAGTAGATCAGTCCGGGGGCTGCGGCGGTCAGCCAGGGCCACCAATTGCGCAGGTTGCCGAAATGGCCGAACATATCGTTGAGCAGGAAGAAGCTGATGCCGCTGAGCACGCCGATGAACACGAAGGTCGAGATGCC
>CAISIP010000045.1 GCA_903885415.1 uncultured beta proteobacterium | reverse complement strand
CGTACACTGTGTCAATGGCGACGTGCGGGCGCGGAGAGACGCCTAACGCTCGCGTTCAGCGGCCGCCGAAGGCGGTCCGCTGCAACGCGGGGTTGGACGAAGCCGCTACGCGGAGCAAGCCCGATCCCCTTTGCAAGATGTAATTCGCATGGTCATGTCGTCAATCCTGTCGGCTTGATTGTGCAGCACATCCCATCGAAGGAACACCCCCATGATGCCATTGAACAATGCCAGCGCGGCGTTCGAGAAACGTTACGCCAGCCATCTCAAACACCTCCAACTCCAAGGCCTGCAGACCAAGACGGTGGACGCCTACGCCCGCGCCATCCGCACCATGGGCGAACATTTCGATTGGGAAATCGACACCCTCTCTGCGGACCAACTTACCGACTACTTCCACCGGCGCATCACCTCGCACTCCTGGAGCGCCGTCAAGCTCGACCTGTATGGCTACAAGTTCTACGTTGTCCACGTGCTGCGCCAGCCCTGGGCCATGCCTGGGCTGATCCGCCCACCCAAGACCAGCCGGCTACCCGACATCGTCACAGTGGAGCAAGCCCAGGCCCTGTTTGCCGCCACCCGCACCTTGAGCTACCGTGTGTTCTTCTTCACCCTGTACAGCCTGGGCTTGCGGCTCAGTGAAGGCCTCGCTCTGAGCGTGGCCGACATCGATGCACAGCGCGCCCGCGTGCACATTCGCGACTCCAAGGGCAACCGCGACCGCTTTGTGCCCCTGCCCGCAGCAACCTTGGCTGTGCTGCGCCGGTTCTGGCAGGAGCACCGAAACCCCGAGCTGCTGTTTCCCAACCGCCATGGCGGCTTGAAGGCCGCAGCCCTTGCGCGCACGCCACTGGACCGCGGGGGCGTACAACGCGCACTGCGCCAGGTGGCGCTGGCGTGCGGCATCAAAAAAAAATCAGCCCGCATTCGCTGCGCCACAGCTATGCAACCCACCTGATCGAGGCCGGCGTCAGCCTGCAAGACGTTCAGCACATCCTGGGCCACCACTCCATCCTCACCACCAACCGCTACACCCACCTGACCACCCAGACCGAGGCACTGGCCACCCAACGCATCGATGCCTTGATGGGCCGTTTCAACCTGGGCTGGGGAGCGGCCAAATGACATCGACATCGCCCCCGTCACCCGCGTCGCCAATCCGCACACTATCAACGCCGGCAATCCCGTTGGCCGGCATCATCACCCGCTTCGAGTCCGAGTTCCTGGCCCGATACCAAAGCCAGTTGTTGCCCAGCCAATTCAAAGCCCTCAAGGCCATGCAGACCTGCCGCAGCAGCCTTTGTGCCCAGATGCTGGCCCTGTGCGCCAGTTGTGGCGAGCAACGCCTGGTTCCCCATTCCTGCGGCCACCGAAGCTGCCCGCACTGCCAGCACTTCGAGAGCCAGCGCTGGATTGAGCGCCAGACCCAAGCGCTGCTGCCGGGCACCTACTTCCTGATCACCTTCACGCTGCCCGCTGAACTGCGCCCCCTGGCCTGGAGCCATCAGCAAACCGTCTATGGTCTCTTGATGCAGTGTGCCTGGGACACTTTGGCCCAGTTCAGCCGCAACCACCGCCAACTCCAGGGCCAGGCAGGCGCCGTTGGCGTGCTGCACACCCACTCACGGCGATTGGAGTTTCACCCTCATGTGCATCTGGCCATGCCGGGCGCAGCCTTTGATGCCGAACACGGCCTGTGGCGCAGCCTGCGCAAGACCAAGAAGGGCGGCGACTACCTGTTCAACCACAAGGCCCTCGCCGCAGTGTTTCGCGGCAAGCTGCTGGCGGCCCTGACCGCCCAGGGCCTGACCGCGCCGGTGTGCCTGCCCGAGCGCTGGGTGGTCGATTGCAAGAGTGTGGGCAATGGCGCGAAGGCATTGGTCTATCTGGGCCGCTACCTGTACCGCGGCGTGATCCAGGAGCGTGACATCGTGCGATGCGCCGATGGTCAGGTCACGTTCCGGTATCGTGACAGTGCCAGCGGCAAGAACACGACACGCACCGTCAGCGGAGCGCACTTTCTGTGGCTGGTGTTGCAACACGTCTTGCCCAGGGGATTTCGGCGCTCGCGCAACTTTGGTTTGCTCCACCCCAACTGCAAACACCGCCAGCGGCTGGTGCTGCTGCGCATGCGCCTGCGGCCCAGCGTGACGGCACCCTGCCCGGTGGGTATGCAGCCATCCACGCAGCCCCCATTGAGCGAACGCCCCAAGCTGCAGTGCCGCTGCTGCGGCGAGGCGATGGTGATTGTGCGCCGGCGCATCGCGCCCCTGGCATCGGCAGATGGCGCGCCAACACCGGGCGATGCGGTGCGCGAGGGAACCATGAACTGATCAGACAACGTCGATCTTCACTGACCAGCAACATGCCCGCGGGTATGGCGGTGGTGCTCGGCCAAAAAACCGCTATTTGAATTCAGCCACCCTTGCAATGAGGGTGCAGTTGGCAACAAAAACCGCCTGCGTCAGGCGATGCGACCTACCCGGCCATCTGGGTCGGGCAAACTCTCGGGATATGTTTTCTGTACCGGCCACCGGTCACGTGGTCCGGGCTCGTCCAACAGCCGGTTCAGATCGCGGCAAGCGCGATCTAACCTTTTTCGTTAGGCAACGCCATCGCGCACCGGATGTTAGGTGCTCATATCAAGCAGTGCCTTGAATTCGGCGGAGTCCCAAAAGCCGCCTTTACCCCTTACCTGTTGAACGGAAGTTCGGAGTAGAAACCCCATGGCACGCCGATAGCGTCGACAGGGTTAGCTCTCACCTCGGTATCCGAT
>CAISIP010000044.1 GCA_903885415.1 uncultured beta proteobacterium | reverse complement strand
TTCAGCCAGCGCGAGCAGCGACTCCATTTCGCCACGCGAGAAGGCGGCGCCTTCTGCGGTTCCCTGCACCTCGACGAAGTGGCCGACGCCGGTCATCACGATGTTCATGTCGGTGTCGCACGCCGAGTCTTCGGTGTACTCGAGGTCCAGCAGCGGCACGCCCTGAACGATGCCCACAGAGATCGCGGCCACCGAAGCGACGATCGGCGAACTGCCGAGCTTGCCCTGCGCCATCAGGTGGCTGACCGCGTCATGGGCTGCTACATAGGCCCCGGTGATGGCGGCAGTTCGCGTTCCGCCGTCGGCCTGCAGCACGTCGCAGTCAAGCTGGATGGTGCGCTCGCCGAGCAGCTTGAGGTCAAACACGGCCCTGAGCGAGCGTCCGATCAGGCGCTGGATCTCCTGCGTGCGGCCGCTTTGCTTTCCGCGCGCGGCCTCGCGGTCGCTGCGGGTGTGGGTCGAGCGCGGCAGCATGCCGTACTCGGCTGTCACCCAACCCTCGCCGCTGCCGCGCTTGTGGCCAGGTACTTTTTCCTCGACCGAGGCGGTGCACAGCACCTTGGTGGCGCCGAACTCCACCAGAACCGACCCCTCGGCGTGCACGGTATAGCCGCGCGTCAAGCGGACCGACCGCATCTGGTCTGCGGCACGGCCGCCGCTGCGCTGATAGTCGTTCATGGAATCTTTCCTGGCTAAGGCGGACAAGCCGCCGATATGGAAATGCTGCGCCACCCGCCGGGCAAAGCACACGCTCAGGCCGTTTCCGCCGACTCCCATTCCAGCGCAATCGCACTGACGTTGTCGCTATACGGTCCGGCCCTCTGCAATGCGGCCTGCACCAAGTCTGGGACTGCCTGTTCGACCGGCTTGGCGCTGAGCTGCGCGACGATGTCGCTTTGCCCCAGGCTGTCCCACAGTCCGTCGGAGCATAGCAGGATGCGGTCGCCGCTTTGCAGCGCTACCGGCCCCTCCAGGTCGAACTGGGGACGCGAGGGCGATCCGAGGCAGGTAAAGAGGACGTTGCGGTTGCTAGCTGCGGCCGCACCGGTATCGCCCGGCCGCTCGGCGAAGGAATGGTCGCAGGTGCGCGTGACGAGTTCGCCGTCGCGCACCAGATACAGCCGCGAGTCGCCGCAATGCGCCCACCAGGCGGCCCCGTCCTGCAGTACCGCGACGACGACGGTTGTGCGCGGCGTCTCGCTCAGACCCTCGTCGATGGCGTACTGCACTATCTGCCCGTGCGCATGCAGCAAGGCGTCGCCCAAAAAGGCGGCGACATCCGCGAGCCGCGGCGTCGCCGCCGCCTGATGCAACAGCGACACCGAACGCAGCGCAAGTTGGGCCGCCACTTCGCCCGCCAGATGGCCGCCCATGCCGTCGGCAAGCATCAGCATCGCCGAGTCGCGGGTGTAGCGGTAGCCCACCCGGTCTTCATTTTGTTTTCGGCCACCCTTGCGGCTGAGCTGAAACACGGAGAATTTCATCGCGTCTTGGATCCGGCGCCGGTACCCCGTGCGCCCTGGCTGCGCCCTTCGGCGACCATGCCCTCGAACTGCAGCCGGACCATCTCGGCCACCGACAAGCGGGTGTAACGACGCTCGATATCGCGCCCAAGCACGGTCTGCAGGGCGAATACCGACTGCGGACGCGCCGCAGGGTCGAGCGACATGCACCACGCGACCACCTCGATCAGATTGTCGGAATAGACGCCGCGCAAACGGGCCAGCGCATTGTCTGCTCGGTCTTTTTCGATCCGCCGCGGCGCCTCGTCAGGTGGGTAGCCCTGCATGCACGCGTAGATGCAGGCGCCAATGGCGTAGAGGTCGGTCCATGGCCCCAGAGCCGCCGCGCGCCGGTACATTTCCGGCGCTGCAAATCCCGGCGTGTACATGGGTCGCACAAAGTGCCCCTGCTGGCTGAGCACTTCGCGTGCGGCGCCGAAGTCGATCAATACCGCCTTGTTGTCGTCGGTGATGAATATGTTGGCCGGCTTGATGTCCAGATGCAGCATCTTGTGCTGGTGCACGATGCGCAGGCCACGCAACACCTCCTCGAATAGCGATCGTATGGTGGATTCGCGAAACACTCTGGGCAGTTTCTGCTCGCGGGCGGTGACGATGAAGTCCTGCAGCGCCGCACCTTCCAGATAACCCATCACCATGTAGACGGTATCGTTCTCGCGAAAGAAGTTCATGACGCTAACCACCGAGGGGTGCGCGATCTGCGCCAGCGAGCGGCCTTCTTCAAAGAAACTCTTTAGCCCGAGCCGGTACAAAGCCAGCTTTTCCGGCGGCACCTGCGGCGCGAGCGCTAGCGGTGCGCGCGACGCCAGCGACGCCGGCAAGTATTCCTTGATCGCCACCCGCTGTCCTTCGGAATCGAGCGCCAGGTAAACGATGCCGAATCCACCCGCCGCCAGTTTGCGGATAATGCGGTAGCCGCCGATCACCGTATCCGGTGACAACGCCGCAGGTTTGGGCTTGGACATGGCTCAGAAATGATTACATGGACCGCCTGCCCCGCCCGCTCCCGGCCTATCGGGAAACGACCGTAACAAGAACCCAGGGATTTAAGCGATGTCAGTCTACAGCATGACAGGCTATGCGGCGGTGCAAAGCAGCACCGCGCCGGCAGCCGGGAGCGCCGACATCAAGGCGGCAGCAGGCGCCTCGCTAGGGCTTGAAATCCGCTCGGTCAACAGCCGGTTTCTGGACCTTTCATTCCGATTGCCTGAAGAGTTGCGCCAGTTCGAACCGGTGCTGCGTGAACTGCTGGGCGCACAACTCAAGCGCGGCAAAGTCGAGGTGCGGGTGGCGATCGAGTCCGGGTCGACACTGGCGGTGGTCGAACCCTCGACGCGCCTGCTACGGCGTCTGAGCGCCGTGCAGGACCATGTGAAAACCTGGCTGGCCGATGTACAGCCGCTGCGGGTCAGCGATGTATTGCGGCTAGCCGCCAGCGAGCAAGCCAGCGCGCGCGACTGGGGTGCCGAAGTAACCCCGCTGGCCCAGAAGGCGCTCAAGGAACTGCTGGCGGCGCGTCGGCGCGAGGGCGCGCGCCTGTCGACAACCCTGTTGGAAAAAATTGGCGACATCCGAAAGCTGGCGCAACAAGCGCTGCCGCTGGTACCCCAACTGGTGGCCCAGCAGCGCCAGCGTTTCATCGAACGTTGGAACGATGCGATGTCGGCAGCGCCGGGTGCCGTGGTACCCGAGTCGGCACAGGACCGCGCACTCGCAGAGGCCACGGCGTTTGCGATTCGCATCGACGTGGCGGAAGAAATAACCCGGCTCGGGTCGCACCTGGACGAGCTCGAGCGGCTGCTCCACAAAGGGGGCGAGATCGGCAAGCGGCTGGACTTCCTGATTCAGGAGCTGCACCGGGAAGCCAACACCATGGGCTCGAAGTCCGCCGCGCTGGCGTTGACCAACATCGCCGTCGAGATGAAGGTACTGATCGAACAGATGCGCGAGCAAGTGCAGAACATAGAATAGCCGCGTCCCGGCCATCAACCGAAGAAGCCAATTAGAGCGCCTCCTTTGCCTATGGATTACCCTGGAAATCTGTTCGTCGTCGCGGCCCCTAGCGGAGCCGGCAAGTCGAGCTTGGTCAAAGCACTGCTCGAGCTCGATTCAGCGGTCAAACCTTCGGTCTCGCACACCACCAGACCGCCGCGCGGCCAGGAAAAGCACGGGCGGGAATACTTTTTTGTCGCTCCGGGTGCGTTCGACGCGATGGTCCAGTCGGACGGATTTGTCGAATGGGCCGAAGTGCACGGTCACCGCTACGGGACTTCGCGCCAGGCGATCGCGCAGAGGATGGAGCAAGGCTCGGACGTGGTGCTGGAAATCGACTTTCAGGGCGCGCTGGCGATCCAGCGCGTATTTTCCAACACGGTATCCATCTTCATTCTGCCGCCGAGTTGGGAGGAGTTGCGCGCGCGTCTGGAGCGGCGCGGCGAGGACGCACCGCAGACCATCGATCTGCGCATGCACAACGCGGCGCTGGAGGTGGCGCAGGCCCCCCATTTCGACTTCGTTATAATCAACGACTCATTTGACCGCGCGCTCTTTGACCTGAAGGCCATCGTGCACGCGCAGCGTCTCAAGTTCTCGGTACAGCGCCGCACCCGGTCCGAGACTTTTCGCGCATTGAATATCCCCTAGCGAAAGACCCCATGGCCCGCATCACCGTCGAAGACTGCCTCGAGAAAATTCCCAACCGCTTCCAGTTGGTGCTTGCTGCCACGTACCGCGCGCGCATGCTGAGCCAGGGGCACACGCCGAAAGTCGAGAGCAAGAACAAGCCGGCAGTGACCGCGTTGCGGGAGATTGCCGCCGGCAAGATCGGGCTGGAGATGCTCAAAAAAGTGCCGCTCTAAGGCGCGCGGCGCCGCATACCATGGCACCTCAGGGGTGCCATTTTTATTGGCAAGCCGCTCAAGCGGCCTGCGCGCTATATTCGCAGCATGAGCCGCCTCGCCAAACCAAGCATCGCGACCGCCAGTACGCCGCGCAAAGGCGCGCACAGTGCTGCGGCGAGCAATGCGGCGGCGGCTAGTTTTGCCGCGCTGGTGTCTAAGCTCGACTACCTGAGTCCCAGCGACATCGAGAGGGTTCGCCAAGCCTACAAATTCGCTGACATGGCGCATCTTGGCCAGATCCGCAACAGCGGCGAACCCTACATCACGCACCCGATAGCGGTGGCCGCCGCCTGCGCCGACTGGAAGCTGGACGCGCAGGCGCTGATGGCCGCCCTGCTCCACGATGTGATGGAAGACTGCAGCGTCACCAAGACCGAGCTGATCGAGCCCTTTGGTTCTCCGGTGGCCGAACTGGTCGACGGGCTGACCAAGCTCGACCGGCTGCAATTCAGCACCCGCGAGGAGACGCAGGCCGAATCCTTTCGAAAAATGCTGCTGGCGATGGCGCGCGATGTGCGCGTCATCCTGATCAAGCTGGCCGACCGTTCGCACAATATGCGCACGCTGTCAAACCTTCCGCGCGACAAATGGGCCCGCATTTCCTCCGAGACGCTTGACATCTACGCGCCCATCGCGCACCGGCTCGGGCTCAACCAGATATTCCGCGAACTGCAAGACCTGGCCTTTTCGCACCTGTACCCCTGGCGCAGCGCGATACTGGCCAAGGCAGTGGCCAGGGCGCGCAGCCGCCGGCGCGACCTGATTCAAAAGGTGCAGCACCAACTGGAGTCGACCTTCGCCGCGACCGGAATCAACCTGCGCATCACCGGACGCGAAAAATCCCTGTATTCGACCTTCGAAAAGATGCACCAGAAGCACCTGAGCTTTGCGCAGGTCACCGACATCTACGGTTTCAGATTGATCGTGCCCACGCAGATCGACTGCTACACCGCGCTGGGGACGCTGCATCAACTCTACAAGCCGGTTCCCGGACGCTTCAAGGATCACATCGCGATTGCCAAAGTCAACGGTTACCAGTCGCTGCACACCACGCTCGTAGGGCCATCGGGCATCAACATTGAATTCCAGTTGCGTACCGAGGCCATGCATCTGGTGGCCGAGTCGGGGGTCGCTGCGCACTGGCTTTACAAGGCCAAGAACCCTTCGGCTCCAGCGTCGTCGCGGCTGGGCAACCAGTGGCTGAAATCCCTGCTGGACATCCAGCGTGAAACCGGCGATGCGGCCGAGTTCCTGGACCATGTCAAGGTCGACCTGTTCCCCGACGCGGTCTATGTGCTGACGCCCAAGAGCCGAATTCTGGCGCTGCCGCGCGGCGCGACGCCGGTGGACTTCGCGTACGCGATCCATAGCAACGTCGGCGACCGCACAACCGGCGCAAGGGTCAACGGCCAGGCGGTTGCGCTGCGAACCGAACTGAGAAACGGGGACGTGGTCGAAATCAGCACGTCGGCGCAGGCAAATCCGAACCCGGCCTGGCTAAGCTTTGTGCGCACTGGACGCGCACGGTCCAAGATTCGCCACCACCTCAAGACGCTGGCGCACGCCGATTCGGAGAGCTTCGGACTCAAGTTTCTGGAGCAGGCGCTGCGCGCAGAGGGCATAGAGCGTTTCCCGGAAGATACGCAGGCCTATCAGATGGTGTGGGATCGCCTGCTGCGCTTTACCGGAAATCGCAGCCGCTCGGAATTGCTGACCGATATCGGCCTCGGACGGCGTTTGGCGACCATCGTCGCCAAAAGAATGGTCACGTTACTGGGCGAAGAAACGGGCGAAAGACCCGATGCTTTGCTGCTCACGCGCGAACGCTTTACCGTCCCCGACGCAATGGCGCAGGGCGCGGTTGCGCTCGATGGCAGCGAAAACGCATCGGTCTACTACTCGACCTGCTGCAGACCAATTCCCGGCGATAGCATCGTCGGCTATCTGGGGCGCGGCGAGGGCCTGGTCGTGCATAACCGCGCCTGCGCGACGGCCATCAAGCTGCAGCACAAGGACAGCGAGCGATTCATCGGCGTCGACTGGGCCGACGAGCCGGTGCGCGCCTTCGAGTCCAAGATTCTGGTGTCGGTCGCCAACGGCAAAGGCGTACTGGCCCGGGTTGCCTCGGCACTGGCTGGCGCAGAGGTCGACATCACGCATATCGACATGGGGCAGGAAGCGGCGCAAGAGGCCACCGACCTGCGCTTCGTCGTTGCAGTACGCGACCGCTCTCATCTGGAAGCAGCGCTGGGCAACCTGCGTCGAACTGTATCGGTGCTGCGTGCTGTAAGAACCTAACACCTACGCGGGGCCATCCCTGCGGTCGACTTCAGGCCGCGCTGGCGCAGGGTAATCGACCTGCACCACCTCGATTTCTTCTACTCCTGCCGGCGTCACCAGATGCAGTACATCGCCGAGCCGGGCCTTGAGAAGCGTTCGCGCTATCGGCGACACCCAGCTGACCTCGGAACGCGCGCTGTCGGCCTCGTCGACACCCAGTATGGTGACACGGGTACGCGTTCCGGCCGTGTCCAGATAGGCCACCGTGGCCCCAAAAAAGACTTGGTCGCCCCCATGGTGCACGCTTGGATCGGTCACCTCTGCAATCTCCAGGCGCTGGGTGAGGAAACGGATACGCCGGTCAATCTCGCGCAACCTCTTCTTGCCATAGATGTAGTCGCCGTTTTCTGAGCGGTCGCCATTGCTCGCAGCCCAGTGAACGATCTCGACCACCTTGGGGCGCTCAAGGTCGATCAGTTCCATCCACTCTGCACGCAAGCGGGCATAGCCGGGGGCCGTGATGTAGTTCTTGCCTGCGCTGACCAGGGGTGGCAACTGCAGCTCGTCCTCGTCTGCATCGTCCGATTCTTTGGTAAAAGCCTTGCTCATGGCGCATTTTGCGTCGAAATCGGGCAAGCGGGTTCGCGGCATGGAAGCTACAGGCCATCCGGGCATCTTTGCGACGACAGGGTTTCGTCCGGTTCGACGCTGTATCTTGGGCATGCCATCGTGGGCCTAGCACAGCACGCTGCAACGGCCACAGGTGGCGCGGCTTGTGGAGGCGGCGAACAAGCTGGCCCTCAGGCGGATCGCACGACGCTTATTGCCGCACGTCGCGCCAATGGTGCGCAGCAAAAAAAACAGCCTAGAGGGCGAAGCCTCTAAGCTGTTTATCCAGAACGGAAATTCTGGTGCGGCTGGCAGGAATTGAACCCACGACCCCTTGGTTCGTAGCCAAGTACTCTATCCAACTGAGCTACAGCCGCGAAGCTGCGGAGTTTAACACCATCGCGCTTCGAACCGCTGTGCGAAACGCGATGGCATTGAATTGCGGTTCAGCCCGATCACGCCGGGGACTGGCCCTGAATCTGTCGCCAGAGTGCGCGTTCTGCAGCCGACATCCTGCCCTCCTGCGCGGCGAGTTCATCGAATTTCGGACGGTCGGTCATGATCCCGAGTTGGCGTATTTGCGAAACCAGCACTTTGAAATGTTCCAGCGCATGCTCCGGATTGGCCGCTATCAGGTGCAATGGCATGATGGATACGTCTTCCTTTATCGCCTGCTGCTGCCTCGCCTTTTCAATCAGCAAGGT
>CAISIP010000043.1 GCA_903885415.1 uncultured beta proteobacterium | reverse complement strand
TCGCGGGCGCGCTGCCGCTTTACCTCAAGAGCCACTCATACGGCGAATACGTGTTCGACTGGGCCTGGGCCGACGCCTACAGCCGCCACGGGCTCGACTACTACCCCAAGCTGCTTTCGGCGATTCCTTTCTCTCCGGTTAGCGGACCGCGCCTGCTTGCGGCCGATGCCGCGACACGACGCCGCTTGATCGACACCGCACTTGAGCTGGCGCACCGCCTTTCATCGCTGCACTGCCTCTTCCCCCCTGAGGAAGAAGCCCTTGAGTGGCAGGCTGCCGGCATGATGTTGCGCCAAGGCGTGCAGTTCCACTGGAGAAATCAGGGCTACACCGACTTTGAGGCCTTTCTGGAACAGTTGTCTCACGACAAACGCAAAAAAATCCGCCAGGAACGCCGGCGTGTGCGCGAAGCGGGCATCACCATGCGACGACTGTGCGGTGCCGACATCACCCGCGAACACTGGGAATTTTTCACACGCTGCTACAACCTCACCTATCACGCCCATCACTCGACCCCCTATCTGAACCTCGCTTTTTTCGAGCGCCTGGGCGAGACCATGCCGGACAATGTGCTGCTGATCATCGCCGAACGGGACAACACACCGTTGGCGAGCACATTGAACATATTCACGCAGGAGGCGCTTTACGGACGCTACTGGGGAAGCGTGGAGCACGTGCCAATGCTGCACTTTGAGGCCTGCTATTACCAGGCAATAGAGTTCTGCATTGAGCGCGGCATCCAGGTGTTTGAAGGCGGGGCGCAGGGAGAGCACAAGCTCGCGCGCGGCTTTTTACCGACCAAAACGTGGTCGGCGCACTGGCTGCAACACCCGCGCTTCGCCGATGCGGTGGAGGACTTTCTCGCGCGAGAAGCCAAGGGCATTGACCGTTATGTTAACGAATTGAACGAGCACAGCCCGTTCAAGTCTGAAACACCGACAACCCCTCCCATAGCCAGCTCTTGAGCATCCCGCGCAGCGCTCAGAACATTGGCTTTTTCTTCGCCTTGTTGTAACGCATGATTCCATCGACGATTTCTTTTTTGGCCGCAACGGGGCCGGACCAGCCCTTGACCTTCACCCACTTGCCCCTTTCGAGATCCTTGTAGTGCTCGAAGAAATGCCTGATCTGCGACAGTCGTTCAGGCTGCAGGTCCTCGGGCTTTTTCCAGTGCCGGTAAATGGGCAGGATCTTGTCGATAGGCACGGCCAGCAGCTTCGCATCCTGGCCCGCTTCGTCTTCCATCTTGAGCAGGCCGATAGGGCGGCAACGAATCACCGCACCCGTCGTGACCGGGAACGGGGTGATGACAAGCACATCTACCGGATCGCCGTCCATCGACAGCGTGTGGGGGACGTAGCCGTAATTGCACGGGTAATGCATCGAGGTCATCATGAAACGATCGACAAACAAGGCGCCGGTCGCCTTGTCCACTTCGTACTTAACCGGGTCGGCATTCATCGGGATTTCAATAATGACGTTGAAATCATCCGGAACAGCCAGGCCGGAGCTGACGCGGTCGAGATTCATTGGTCGGACCTACGGGGTCTTGCGAATTCCACCCAACAAGGCGGCCACCTGGCGCACCGGCCTGCTGGAAGAACGCGGCGCATCGGGCTGCT
>CAISIP010000042.1 GCA_903885415.1 uncultured beta proteobacterium | reverse complement strand
CTGGGTCGTGTTCGGCGCTGGCATGGCCGGGCTGCTGCTGATCAACTGGCTGATGAGCTGGCAGCGGCTGGAGATTTTCAAGATGCTGCTGTCGTCGTTCTTTCCGCTGGCGGTGATGATCGTGGCCGTGCTCGGGTCGATCGTGTTCGGCCTGGCAACGCCGACCGAGGCCGCTGCGGTAGGAGCGTTTGGCGGCGTGCTGTTGGCGGGCGTCTACCGCTATGTCGCAGCCAAGCAGGCCAAGAGCGGCAACGCCGTCTTTCGCACTTTCTCGGATCTTGGCGGCATCATCAAGGAGTCGTCTTTCCTGACCGCCAAGACCAGCGCCATGGTGTGCTGGCTGTTCGTCGGCTCGTCGATCTTCTCAGCTTCTTTCGCATTGCTGGGCGGGCAGGACCTCATCGAGCGCTGGGTGCTGTCGCTGGGTCTCACGACGATCCAGTTCATGCTGCTGAGCCAGTTCATCATCTTCATCCTCGGCTGGCCGCTGGAGTGGACCGAGATCATCGTGATCTTCATGCCGATCTTCATCCCGCTGCTGCCCAAGTTCGGCGTCGACCCGTTGTTCTTCGGCCTGCTGGTGGCGCTGAACCTGCAGACCGCTTTCCTGAGTCCACCGGTGGCGATGGCGGCTTTCTACCTCAAAGGTGTCTCGCCACCGCATGTCACGCTGAACCAGATCTTCGCCGGCATGATGCCGTTCATGGGCATCCAGGTGTTGGCGATCTTCCTCTTGTATATGTTCCCGGCCATCGGACTGTGGCTTCCGGGCCTGTTGTACAAGTAGTGTCTAAAGCCCCGCTGTGCCAATGCGGGGCTGCTTCTTGCTTAGCTAATCAGGCGTTCTTGCGCCTGCGCGCCGCGGCCAGACCGGCCAGTCCGAGGCAGGCCAGCGCCAGGCTGCCGGGCTCCGGCACCTTGCCGCCCGGCAGGCTTCCCTGCTCCAGCAGCGCGTAGCGCACGGTGCCGCCCGCCACCAGGAATTCGCCGAAACCGTCGCCCCAGAACTGCACGGTAGAGAAGTCGCCGGAGTCGTCAAAGGCTGCCACGAAGACCTCTGCCGCACTGTTGAAGAACACGTCGCCAAAGGCGCTGGATAGCCCGACCTGTATCGGTGCGCCGCTGTCAAAGGCGATGTACAGCGCCGAGGGTTGGCAGCAGGTGCCCCAGTCGCCCACCTCGAAGCCGAGCGCGTTGACCGGCGTGCTGAAGGCAAATTTGATGCCGCTGCCGACCGCGCCGATCCCCGGACCCGAGCCAGAAGGGCTGATGTCGACCACTTCGCCGGTCATCGCGCCATAGGTGCCTGGAAACAGCGTCGAACTGTCGTTCTTGGTAATCGTATAGTCGGCCCGAACGATGCTGGCGCCGGCGGCCAGGCCGGACAGGGTGTCGCTGCTGACCACCCCTGCGGCGGCGGCCACCGTGGCGTTGAAGTGGGCCGTACCGATTGGAATGCTGTTGAATACGGTGGCGATGGTCGCGTTGGCCGAGGCGACGCTCAAGGCGGCCGCAGCGCTGACGAGTAGCTGTTGAAGATGGCGGTTCATTGTGAAATCCCTTTTGAAAAGTATGGATGGAAAGTGAAGCAGGCGACGGACGCCGCCGCGTACCACAATGCATGAGCCATGCCAGCCCAACAAGTTGTTGTTTTCTATGCAGATTTTTTTTTGCCTCGGATAGTGTGTAAAACTGCCCGACGCCGCACCGCAATCAGCCGGCCGGTGATCGCCGCGCCGGCGCTGCGCTGTCCCATCCCCTGAGCGGGCCAGTTCGGCCACAGCCTTTGCCATGCGGGTGCCGCCAACCCCATGCGCTGCGAAAGGCGATCTTTGCTAGCCTAACGCCAAGGAATTGCAAGCATGCAACGCCCCAGTCTTGCGGTAGCCGCGGTCCTTGTTCCTGCCGCCGCCCTGGCGCAGAACGGGCCCACCAAGCCGGTGCGTTTCGTCGCCTCGTTGCCCGCGGGAAGCGCCACCGACATCGTCGCCGGCGGTCGGGTCCAGCCAGCGCGCTTTGGGCGCCCTGGAAATTCCCAGCACCGAAGAGGCCGGCATTCCCAAGTCGACGTACAACGTCTACGTCAGCATCTCGGTGTCGTCCAGAACGCCGCGCGACATCGTCATGACGCCGCACGCCGAGACGGTCCGCGCACTGCAGTCGCCCGAAATGAAGGAGCGCTACGCCAAGCTCGGCGTCGTCGCGCAAATCACGCTGCTAGAGCGGGCGCCCGAGTCCGGATGCGGCGGCAACACGCATGTCAGGACTGTTGCGGATTCGTTTCCCCAGGCAGACCGGTGAAAGACGTTCCTGGACGACGTGGTAGCGAGAATCACCCGCTCCCTTCCACCGCGGATCCCGCCAGACCGGTTCAAGGGTGGTGGGGTGACTGCCGGTTTAGGCTTAGCCAACTGGAGGCTGCCTGCTACGGCCCCGCCGCAACTGCCGCGGGGCCAAGACATTCCTGACCGCCTACTTGGCGATACGGAATTTCATCGTCTTAGGATCGACCGCAGTGATCACGGCATCCAAGGGATTGAAACCCTGATGAATTTTGCTGTCCCACTTGACGCGGGCCACGGTCGCCGGCGGCTCGTAGCCTGAATTCCACAACTCGATAATTTTCTGCGGGTTCGGGCCGACCTTGCGGATCGCATCCTCGAACACGACGACAGCGCCATAGCCCGCTGACGAGAAGCTGTCGATCGGCACGTTGGCCTTCGTCGCCGCATCGACGAATGGCTTGAGCCGGGGAGCGATGGGATCGTCCGGCGAGAGTTGGTCGTGGACATTGGCCTTCGTCTGGGCCACCAGGATCGCATCAACCGCGTCGCCCATCGCTGTGATCTGCGCAATGGTGAGGTTCAGCAGATAAAGGCTGCCCGGCATACGCAGCGCCTTGAATGCCTTCGCCGCAATGATCGCGGGTGTGCCGGTACCCCAGAGGAATACCGCCTCTGCGCCGGCCGAACGTACCGCCGCCAACTGGGTCGAGTAGTCCGACCCAGCCGGATCGATGGTCTGCTTGCCGCCCACCACTTCGATTCCGCTTTCCTGGAAGAGCGGCAGGCCGAAACGATCGCCGGCCTGGCCAAGTCCGTCCGACGTCGAGAGGTAGCCGATTTTCTTGATGCCCCGCGCCTTCATGTGATTGATGGTGGCCTTGACCACGACGGATCCAGTGATCTGGATGCCGAATACGTAACCGTGCTCATCGGTTAGGTCGATCCCGCCTTGCAGGGATAGGTTGGGGATCTTCGCCGCGTTCACCAGCGGAATCACACCAGTGCCAAGGCCGGTCGATTCCGGACCGATTAGCCCGACGATCTTCTTGGAGAGCAGGCCGCGTGCGCCGCTCACCGTGCTCTGCGGATCGGACTTGTTGTCGAAGATATCGAGGCGGATCATATGGCCGTTGATGCCGCCGGCGGCGTTGATCTGCTCCGCCCGAAGCTGCGCGCCCTTGATCTCGAGTTGCCCCAGCACGGCAAGAGGACCCGTGCTCGAAAGAATCACGCCCAGCGTGTAGTCCTCCCCGGCGGCATAGGTCTGCGCGAGGCCCGTGCAAGGCAAAACCAACATTGCGGCAGCGGCAGCGCCGCTGCCAAGGACATACCGGCGAGAAAGCGGTTTGGGTGATGATCTGTCGTCCATTTTTTCTCCTAAGGATAAGAATTGCAATGTTGCATCGGCTAGTTTGGAACGCAATCAGCAAGCGTCCAGCGAGCAGCCGGCGCGAAAGTCGCCCGCGGGTTAGAGGCTCTTTTATTGGCCGCCTCCCAGGCCAATTTGATGGTATTCGCTTGCCCCTCCTCGATGATGCGACCTGAATCCATGAGATAGGAGCGGTCGCACAATCGCGAAGCGAAACCGAGGTTCTGCTCGACCAGGAGGATGCTGATGTCCTCCTGCTCAAGCAGATTCACGAGCTGAGGGGCCAGGGCCTCGAGCGCCAGCGTCGACAGTCCGACGCTGGGCTCGTCGAGCAGCAGCACGGAAGGCTTGCACATGAGCGCTCTGGCGATCGTGACGGCCTGCTGCTGGCCGCCGCTGAGTGTTCCAGCTAGTCGCGCCCGCAGCTGCGCAACCTGCGGAAAGACTCCGTAGAGGACATCGATCCGCTGGCGAATGTCGCGCTCGCCAAGACCGGCCGCAAGTCCCGCGAGACGCAGGTTGTCCTCCGCCGTCAAGGAGGTGAATAGGTGCCGACCCTCAGGCACCATCGACAGCCCCAGCCTGACCAGTTCAGGCCCGCTTCGGGCCTGAACCGGAACACCGCGTAGCTCCACAACGCCGCCCATCACCCGAGCATGCCCGGACAATGCGCGCAGCAGAGTGGACTTTCCGGCACCATTTACGCCTACCAGTCCCACGATCTCGCGGCGCTTTAACCTGAAGCTCACATCGCGAATGATCTGCAGTCGGCCATAGCCGGCATTCAAGCCCTGAACCAGCAGGGCTGTCTCATCGGACGAAGTGTCCGCTTTGCCATCGGCCGGGCTCAACGAAATCGGGTCCCCGCCGAAGAAGACCCTGCGAACATCGGAAGACTCGGCGATCGCTGCGGCCGGGCCGGTCGCAACGACCATGCCGCGATCGAGAACCGTTACCTCGTCCGACAATGCGAAGACCTCGTTGAGGTTATGCTCAATCAGGAGAACAGCAAGATTGAGATCGCGTGCGAGTGCCGTTATGGCCCGCGCGATCTTCCATATTTCGGCGCTAGTCAGTCCAGCGAACGGCTCATCGAGCAAGAGCACGGTGGATCGACCGACCAGACTGCGCGCGAGCTCGACCAGCCGCCGCTGGCCCGCCGGTAGTGTCCCGACTGGGCGGTGAAAATCGCCCTCGAGATCGAGCAGCCTCACGACTTCATGCAGGCGACCATCGTCGATCTTCGCCAAAAGTTGCTGGCCGAGCCGCACATTGGCTTCGACCGTCAGATCCTCAAGCAACCTCGCTGCTTGGAACGTACGGGAGATGCCAAGCTGGGCCCGTCGGTGCGGAGCGAGCTTGTCGATCGAAGCGCCCACCAACTGGACGCCGCCTCCGTCAGCCTGCACATGGCCCGTCAGGACATTGACCAGCGTCGTCTTGCCGGCGCCGTTGGGCCCGATCAGGCCGTGAATCGTGCCCGCGGAGACCTTGAGGGAAACCTCACTGAGCACACGCAATGCGCCAAAGGATTTCGACACGCCTGTGGCTTCCAGCATCAGTCTGCCTCCGGCTTGCTTGCGGACGGTCCGCGACGCCCGGCACGCCCGCGCAGCAACGCCGCCCCCCGATAGACCAAGCCCGCCACGCCACGCGGCAGCAGCGCCAGTACCGCCAGCACCACCACCGCGAAGAAAACTTCGAACCAGTCGTTATCGCTCGGAATGAACGAGAACAGGCCGTGCACAACGAAGGCGCCGATGATCGGTCCCCACACCGTTCCTGCACCACCCAGGAACACCATCAACAAGAGGCTGATGGACTGGCGCAGGGCGAAGGCATCCGGCGCAAGGAACTGCACGTAATAGGCGAACAGGAAGCCGGCATAACCAGCGAATGCAGCCGATAGGAGGAACGCCAGCATCTTGTACCGGAATACGTCGATGCCGAGATTCGCCGCCAACACCTCGTCACGCGCGATGGTGCGCCATGCATCGCCGACGCGCGAACCGTTCAAAGCCCATGCCAGCGCCAGGAACATGGCCAGCGAGATGCCGCAAAGGGGCAGCCAGAATGCGTGATTGACCTTGAGTACGTTGCCACCACCGAGCGGCGGAATACCCGCCAATCCGGTTGCCCCGCCAGTGACCGGCGTCCACGCGGTGGCGATGGAGGTGACCAGGATCGAGAACACCAGCGTGGCGACGCCAAAATAGACGCCGCGCAGACGCAGCGACGGGGCACCGATGACGATCGTGGCGGCCAGCGGCAGAGCGACGGCCATGCATGCGGCCTCAAATGGCGAGCCCTTGAGCGTGACGGCGGTATAGCCGGCGGCATAGGCACCGAGGCCCATCAGCCCCGCCTGACCCAGCGCAAACAGCCCTGTCGAACCGACCAGCAAGTCATAGCCTATGGCAGCGATGGCGAAGATCGCAGCGACGCAAATGAAGTCCAGCACGACGAGGTTGCCGACCGTGTGCGGCAGAAGGAAGGACGCAATCACCAGCGCCGCTGCGGTTGTGCCAATGCGCAGCACAAGAGGACGCGAGCTCATATGGTCCTCTGCCCTTGCCGCGAGGGCAGCAGGCCCTCGGGGCGCACGATGAGGACGATCAGCAGCAGCGTCAGGCTCACCGGCAGCATCAGCATGGTGCTGATCATGCCGGTGACCGTCGCCTGAATCACGCCCACCAGCAAGCCGCCCGCGAGCGCGCCGAACGGATTGGAAACCCCACCGAGAATGGCCGCCGTCAGTCCGTTCACGAGCATCAGATTCCCCGCTGAGTAGGAGATCGACAGGAGCGGCGTCACGGCGATGCCGGCCATCGCGGCGGCCCCGCCTCCGATGGCGAATGCAACGGCCCGCAGCCGGCCGATTGCCACGCCGATCACTGCAGCGCCGTACTCGTCGTCGACAAGCCCGCGGTAGATCTTGCCGGAGGCAGTTCCGAAGTACCAGAAAGCGAAAGCACCCGTGCCAAGCAGCGTGACAGCGACAAGCAGCAACTGGGCGCCGGTGAGAACCGCGCCGCCAAAGCGCAGGTCAGGAAGCTCCAGAAACGGCCGTGCGCCCATCACATCTTTGCCGAACGCGACCACGGCAGCGCCTTCGATCAACAGCCCCATACCGATCGTCATAAAGACGGCTACTACGTGTCGACCGCCCTTGAGCCACGGACGCAGAAACAACCCCTGCGCGAAGCCGAGTGTGCATCCCAGTGCCATCGCCGCGGCAAAGGCCGCGACTGCGGGCATTCCCCGCGCCAGGCACCACGCATAGGTGAGTCCGGAAAAGGCTGCCAGCGCGCCATGAGAAAGGTTCAGCACGTTCGTCACCCGGAGAACAAAGGTGATGCCCAGGCCCAGAAGTCCATACAGGCTCCCGACGACGATTCCCGACGTCAGCATCGTCAGGTAGAAGTCCACGGCCCACCTGATTCCTGGGAGGGAGCCGCAAGGGCATCCGCTTGCCCATTCGACGCTGGCCTCATGCCGACATGCCTCGCCCGAACACCGACACGATCATTTCCACATCGTTTTCGACATCGCCTCTTTGGCCAACGGGTTCGCGCAATCGCTCGATGACGACACCGCGAACCGCCTCGACGATCATCCGTGCGACCCGGCGCGAGTGCACCTTGCGGTAGGTTCCAGCCTGGATGCGGTCGTCGATGATCCGCTCCAGGATCGTCACGTAATGGTCGATGCGCCGGTTCACCGAAGTGGCCGATTTTTCGCCATCGCTGTCTGGCCGCGCATCCATGGCACGGAACAGGATCTCGTTCTGATCACAAAACACCAGCATCGCGCGAACGTAGGTGGCGATTGCGTCGTCGGGGTCGATGGTGGCCTGTGCAAGCTTTTCGATCGAGCGTGCCATCTCTGCATGGCCTCGTTCGGTCGCCTTGCGGACGAGGTCTTCCTTGTTCTTGAAATAAAGATACAGCGTGCCCTTTGAGATGCCCGCCTCTTCGGCGACCTTCTCCATCGATGTATTGCGAAAGCCACTGCGCGCGATGACTCGCCGCACCGCGTCGATGATCTCCGCTTCGCGGAACTCGACAACAACGTCGCTCTTCGTCCTCGCCCGGAGCGAATTCTCCACCGCGGCTGGCTTTGCTCTGGTTGAATTGGCGAGTAGGGTCACATCAACTACCGTGGACGATGGCCGACGCGTCAGGCCGCAAGAATGAAAATGCTCATGGCGGCAGCCCCGGTGGTCTTGCCGAAAGCAACCTGTCCGCCCAGACAATGCGCAACGGCTGCGCGCGCGTTGCGGACCTGCCGCGCCCCGGCCTCACCGCGCAACTGCAGGGCCAGTTCGCAGATCTGCGCAACTCCGGTGGCGCCGAGCGGGTGGCCCCTGGCGATGAGGCCGCCGCCGACGTTGACCGGGCGCCGCCCGCCGCGGAAAACAGTTCCATCCTCGACCAGGGTCCATCCGCGACCCGGCGCTGCAAACCCCAGCTCCTCGTACGCAAAGATCTCGCCAGGGGCACTTCCGTCGTGGACCTCCGCGAGATCCATGTCTTGCGGACCGAGCCCGGCTTCGCGGTAGGCTTCGAGTGCCAATCCTCGAATCTGCGACTCGGCGTTGGAAAAATTGTCGCTTCGAAGCTTGGAGGCGGCAATCACCGGTCCGGCGCGGCCACGGGCTTTCGCCCAGCTCTCCGTGGCCAGCACAATCGCCGCCGCGCCATCGCTGATCGGCGAACACATCAGCAGATGAAGCGGCGCCACAATTTCCCGCGAGGCGAGCACCGATTCAATGGTCTGGGGGGACCGAAAATGCGCGTACTCGTTGTCGACCCCATTGCAGTGGTTCTTGGCCGCGATGGCGGCAAGGTGTCGTGTCGTCGCGCCGCTCTCAGCGAGGTACTTTTGCACCTTGCGCGCATAGAAATCCATGAACACGGAGCGGCCTGCGCCATCAGGCCCGAGCGCATTCTTAATGGCTGCGATCTCCTCGATGTCGCCGCAGGCATCGATGGCCTTGAACGCAAGTGACTTGTCCGGTGCCGACATCTTCTCGTAGCCGACGACCAACGCCGTTTCGGCCGCCCCGGACGCCAGATAGCTCGCGGCGAGATGAACGGCCGAGGAACCGCTGGCGCAGGCATTCTCCACATTGAAAAACGGCATGCCGCCGACGCCGGCATCTTTGAGTGCCACCTGCCCCCGGATTCCCTCTTGCCCGGTGATCAGCCCTGCGCCGACGTTCGCGGCAAAGACGCAATCCACCTCGCCGCACTCCATCTTGGCGTCGGCGAGGGCCGCGGTGGCCGCATGACCGGCAAGGGTTTTCAGCGTGCTGTCGGGTTGGCGGCCGAACCTGTGCATGCCGACGCCGACGATGATCGGGCGGGTCATCGGTGAGTCTCCGTGGTGTTCATGGTGCGACGAGGCGTTCCCGCTTGACCACGAAACCGGCCTTCTCGCGATCCCAGCTATCCGCCGTCACGCCGGCCTTGCGCAACAGGTGCTTCTCGGTCTTCATTGTTGGCGTCTTGGGCAGCTGTTCGGCAAATCGAACGAAGCGCGGCACCATGTAATAGGCCATCCGGGGCACTAGGAACTCAAGGAGCCGGACCGGATCGATGCTGCAGCCCGGCTTGGGTACCACCACGATCAGGACGTCGTCCTCACCGAACTCGCTGGGCACCGCCACCGCTGCGGAGTCCGCGACGTCCGGGTGGGCATTGACCTCTCGCTCCAGTTCCATCGAAGATATGTTTTCGCCGCGGCGCCGGATGGCGTCTTTGATCCGGTCGACGAAGAAGAACTCACCGTCCTTGTCCATCCGGAACGCGTCACCCGAGTGAAACCATCCATTGCGCCAGGCGCGCGCTGTTGCTTCCGGCTCGTTGCGGTAGCCAGAGTTCATCGCCCAGGGCGCATCGGTCCGCAGGACCAGTTCGCCGACTTCGCCAACGGGCACCTCGCAGTCGTTGGCGTCGACGAGTCGCGCCGTGACGCCCTGACGAGCTGACCCGCAGGTGCCGGGCTTGTCGGGATTAGCCCGGCTGATGATCGGCGTCGAAGTCTCTGTCATGTTCCAGCACGCGTATGCATCGATTCCATTGCGCCGCCCGATCTCCTTCACATCGGCGTTGAGCGGCGCTCCGAGGATCGTCTTTAGCGTTGTCTGGCGCTCGGCGTCCGCTCTCTCCTGCTTCGCGAGGAAGGTGGCGACGGATCCAAGCATCATGCATGTCGTGGAGCGCGTCGCGTTGATGTCCTGCCAGAACTTTTTGGTGTCGAACGCGCCGACCAGGCCAATCGATCCGCCGTCGCACAGCATCTTCATGAAGCCGGCCATGCTCGCGGCGTGGAAGAACGGCAGGTAGCACAGGCTGCGGTCGTCCCGACCCGCGTAGTAGCAGGTCGATTGACCGGTCGACCAGAGATGGAAATACGAGGACAGCACGCCTTTCGATGGACCTGTGGTCCCGGAGGTGTAGATGATCGACTGGACGTCCCAGGGAGCGATATCGCGCTCGAGCGTGTCGTCCGAGAGCGGCGCGGCCCGCGCGAACTCCTCGATGCCATGGCCAATCAGTCCGGCTGGAACGGCCGCGGTCCCTCCTGCGACGACGACATGCTTCAGGCCGCCGCAGTGGATGTCGGCCAGCCGCGCCACCAGATCGTGGTGGGCCACGAGGACCGTGGCCCCGGAGTTGTTGACCACGTGCTCCAGCAGGCCGCCGCGATACGCGGTATTGATCGGAACGTGGACCGCGCCGAGGTAGTTCGTTGCTAGCCAGACCTTGATGATGTCGATCCCGTTCGGGAGCCACGACATGACGAAGCCATCCTGGCGGACCCCCATGCCATGCAGGGCCGCGGCTGTCTTGATCACCAGTTCGTGCAGTTCCCCATAGGTGATGTTCTGCCCGTCGGGTGTGGCAATGAAGACCTTGTCCGGCTGCTCTCTGGCATGCCGGATAAGCACGTTTCGCACCACGCACTCGTCTTGTGCCGCGATGCGCTTATCGATGTGAGCGGAAGCCATCTAGTCTCCTTTGGATCTCCTGCGCGTCGCCTGTGCACTGATCCTATTTTCACCGTGCAATCGGCCAATGTTGTGGCCGACCAGACCCCTGATGGTACTGGAAATTCGGCCGATAGTACCGCATTTTCCGACCACTGTACCGTTGATCCTTTTTATCGTACCGAATATTCATTTTATTAACGATCCAGTCATAATCGGTATACTGCCTGGGAAATACCGGCTTTCCCAGCCCGTCATTCAGTGGGGGTACGCATATGTTTCCTGTCGACAAGAGGTCCGTTCAATGCCTTTGGCTTTCTGCGCCTGACGCCATCCCGGCGCTGTGCTTCGCCCTGGATGACATGCCGGCTGAGTTGTGGCGCGACGCGCCCGATCTCGATGCGTTGGCCGATGCCGTCACGCCGTACCTGCAGCGGCACGGCGCCCGCAGGTGGGACTTCATCTGGTCGATGGAGCGCCACTTCTCTGAACCCTACGGGCCGCTGCCGAAGGCCCAGCAGACCTTCATGGCCGGCATTCCGGACATGTTTCTTGGCGCCGCGGACGCTGTTGCACCCGCCGCGGCGACCCGGCTCGAGGGGGTGTTGGCTGAGCAGGCCCACCTCAACCGCGTGCGACTTCATAGTGATGTAACGGTCGCAGCCGCGCCCTACCAATATGAGGCCGGATCAGAACTGCCAGCCGAGCATCGCGAATGGCTTGAGAAGCTGTTCTTCGCTCACGGCGAATGCATGATCCCCTACTTTGGGGAGGAAGCCAAGGGAATCAAGAGCATGTACCAGGACGTCGATGCGGCGCTGATGGAGCAGGCACCGGATGCCGCGTCGCGCCTTCGTTTCAGCAATTTCACCAACGAAGAGTACCGCCACACCTTTCAGTTCTTTTCCCTCTACAACGCCTATGATCCGGCGCTGCCACGGAAGATCTACGAGCACGAACAGAAGGTGTTCCGTGCCTACATGGATTTCAAGACGGACGGCACATGGCTCGACTATGGGATCTTTAACATGCTCGCCGACAGGTTGGGCACCTACCAGGCGTTCGAGTGGGTCCAGTCATCGTATGCGCCGCTCGCGCGTGTGGCTCTCAAAGCGGTCAAGGACGAACGCGGCCACGGCAATATGGGGTATCTGCATGTGCGCGATTTCATCGAGCGAGAAGGCGAGCGCGGCCGCGGGCATGTGCAGCAGCGAATCGACAACCACTTCTACCCGTTCCATCTGGCCGCTTTCGGCAGCAGCAGCTCGGCCAACAATAGGATGTGGCGCAAATGGGGCCTCAAGCAGCACAGCAACGATGCGCTGCGCGCCGCGTACCACGCTGAAATGTCTCTGGTGCTCGACAGCCTCGGCTTGAAGGTGCCCGTTTTCGACGACGCCTACGCGCGCGGCATGGAGGCCGCAACGAAGCTCCGCAAGGTCGCCCGGGCAGGCGATGCGTACGCCTAGCGCGTCTGGTGCGCCTGGGCGAATCCGACTTCATCCTGCGCACGAGGAACGCTAAGTGAACACCGAACTTGTTGGCCAGGTCCTGAAGCGAGTCAGGACGAAGGCCTATGCGAGCAGGATGGCAGAGCTTGCGCAGTTGCTCGGCACACCTTCGGCGGCGGAGACGGCGCGAATTGCGATCTTCTTCGGCTTCACGATCGGTCGAGATCTTGAGTTGCCCCGCGTCACCGGTATGGTCATGGAACGCTCGCTCATGATGGGTCACGAGATGCATTGGACTCGTCCGTTTTTCCCTGATGAGGAAGTCGAGGTCACCGTCACGCTCAAGAACGTAATCGACAAGCCGGACCGCGAGATCGCCGTGGTCGAGACGATTTTCGACACGCCGGCCGGCGAAGAAATCCAGCGGCAATGTTCTACCTTCGTCACGTTCAAGGCGCCCCGCGCCTAGCGAGCAGAGTCGCGACATGAAAAGTTTCAAGAAAGCGGCCACGAAGCTGGGCAAGGAGCATTTTGTCCGGTACGCATCCGTGGTTGGGGACTTCAACCCGATTCATTACGACCTCGACTACGCCAAAAAGCTCAATATGCCGACGGTTGTTGCGCAAGGACCGCTCGTTGTTTTGCTGGCACTCGACGCCATCGCTGCTGAAGGCGGTCTCAGCAACGTGAAGGGTGTTGTCGCGCGGATTACCGGGCCTGTTTTCGCCGACTCCGAGGTCGAGCTGCGCGCAGCGCGGTTGCTGGTCTACCAGGCGGCGTGGAACGCCGACAGG
>CAISIP010000041.1 GCA_903885415.1 uncultured beta proteobacterium | reverse complement strand
ATGTTTTGCTTGAGCGCCTGGTCCTGAATGCTCCGCGCCGACAGCGGCTTAATGCTCGCAGTCAGCCTGGTTTCGGCACCATCAACCGATTCGACTGTCTGCAGTTCGGCAAACTGTTCGGCGACCACGCGCTTGGCCGCTTCGAGCGACTGCGCATCGCGCAGCCGGATCTCGATGGTCTGGCCGCTACGGCTGATGCCGCCGTGGCGGACGTTCTTCTCGCGCAGCGCGGTACGCAGGTCGCCGGCCAGCGACTCGGCCTTCTTGGTCAGCGCCGCCTGCATATCGACCTGCAGCATAAAGTGAACCCCGCCGCGCAGATCCAGGCCAAGGTACATCGGCGCAGCGCCGAGTTTGGACAACCAGGCGGGTGATCGCGACAGCAGGTTCAGTGCGACCACATAAGGCGGGTCGGTGGGGTCCGGAACCAATTCCTTTTGAATCGCGTCCTTGGCCTTGAGTTGATTCTCGGTCGTGTCGAAGCGCGCCTTGATCGAGTTGCCTTCAAATGCGAGCGCTGCCGCCGAAATGCCCGCCGCCTTGAGCGCTTCCTCGACCCGGGCCCGGGTGGCGGCGTCGACCTTGGCGCTCGACTTGGCAGAAGAAATCTGCACTGCCGGCGCTTCGCCAAAAAAATTCGGGAGCGTGTAAAAGGCCCCCACCATCAGCGCGATCAGGATGATCGCGTACTTCCACACCGGGTAGCGGTTCATGTCTGCCGTTCTGTCTGGCTAGGGGTTTGGGTCAGGCCGCAGCTTCACTTGATTGAGCCCCTGGGCAGCACCTGCACGACCGCGCTGCGCTGCACCTGCACCTCGACGCCATTGGCAACTTCCAAACCGAGATAGCTGTCACCCAACTTCGACACTTTGCCCAGCAATCCGCCGGCCGTAGCGACCTCGTCGCCCTTGGCCAGCGCATCGATCATGCTGCGATGTTCCTTCTGCTTTTTCATCTGCGGCCGGATCATGACAAAATAAAGCACGACAAACATCAGCACCAGCGGCAGCATGCTCATCAGCGATGACTGCATGTCGCTGCCGCCGAGGGCGGGAGCGGTCTGGGCAAAGGCGGAAGAAATGAACACGGCAGACTCCATAAGGGACGGTTGGATGGATCCGCGCACGACGCCCGATGGCAGGCGCGCGGTTAACCGTGCATTGTATGCGGCGGCCATCGTCGAGGCCCTCCCCGGGACCTGAGCGATGCACGACCATCCGCACGGGGACTACTCGCAGCTGAGCGAAATGGAGCTGCGCGTGCGGGCCCTGGAAACCCTGCTGACGCAAAAGGGCTATGTGGATCCGGGCGCGCTGGACCGGATCGTCCAGACTTACGAAACCGGGATCGGCCCGCGCAACGGCGCGGCGGTGGTCGCCCGCGCCTGGGTTGACGCTGGCTTCCGGCAGTGGCTGCTGCGCGACGCCACTGCAGCCATAGCGTCGATGGGCTTCGGTGGACGCCAGGGCGAGCACATGGTCGCTGTCGCCAATACCGAGCAGGTCCACAACATGGTCGTCTGCACGCTGTGCAGTTGCTATCCCTGGCCGATCCTGGGACTACCGCCGGTCTGGTACAAGAGCGCGGCCTACCGATCCAAGGCGGTGATAGACCCCCGCGGCGTTTTGCGCGACTTTGGCATCGCACTGCCGAACTCGACCACCCTGCGCGTTTGGGACTCGACCGCCGAGGTGCGCTATGTCGTCATCCCCATGATGCCGGCGGACGCACAAGGGCTGGACGAACAGGCGCTGGCGCACAGGGTGACACGCGACGCCATGATCGGCACCGGATTCGCACTCACCGCCGCCCAGGCAGCCGCATGAACGGCGTGCACGACATGGGCGGACAGCAGGGTTTCGGCCCGGTGCTGCCGCAAGCCGACGAAGCGCTTTTCCACGCGCCGTGGGAAAAGCGCGCGCTGGCGCTGACGCTGGCCATGGGCGCCACCGGCCTATGGAATATCGACCTGAGCCGATCGGCGCGCGAGTCCTTGCCGGCCGGGTTTTACCTGGACGCCGGATACTACGCGGTCTGGCTGCGGGCGCTTGAGCTGCTGATGCGCGAACGGGGCCTGGTCGAGGACGACGAGTTGGAAAGCGGCATCCTGCGTGTGCCGGGAAAGGCGTTGACGC
Organism: uncultured beta proteobacterium; assembly: GCA_903885415.1. Classification (GTDB taxonomy): domain Bacteria; phylum Pseudomonadota; class Gammaproteobacteria; order Burkholderiales; family Burkholderiaceae_C; genus CAISIP01. The sequence continues at coordinate 2,839 of CAISIP010000041.1, read as the reverse complement.
GCACCCTGAAAGCAGGCGACGTGGACGCGGCTCTGGCCAAAGGCGCACCGACCGCACGGCCGACGCAAGCGCCGGCCCGCTTCAAGGCGGGCGACAGGGTCCGCGCGCGAAACATGCATCCAAGCGGCCACACCCGGCTGCCGCGCTATGTGCGCGGCCATGTCGGCACGGTGCAACTGCTACACGGCAGCCATGTCTTTGCCGACGCCCACGCAAGCCGCCAAGACCCGCCCTTTGACGACTGTGCGCACTGGCTGTACACGGTGGTCTTCGACGCCACGACGCTTTGGGGGCCGCAGGCCGACGCCCGGTCGCAGGTCAGTGTGGACGCTTGGGAACCTTACCTGGAGTGGGCAGCATGACGCACCGGCTGACGCTGGCGCAGATCGCTGCGGCCTGCTCGACCGAGGGCGCCGTGCGTCTGCCACTACCCACTGCCGAACGGGAGCACGGCACTTTCGCCGAGCCCTGGCAGGCGCAGGCTTTCGCTATGACGCTGCTGCTGCACGAGCGCGGCGTCTTCACCTGGACGCAATGGGCCCGGGCGCTGGCGGCACAGATCCAGCGCGCGCAGGCGCAGGGCGACTGCGACGACGGTAGCCAGTACTACCGGCACTGGCTCGACACGCTCGAGCAGATGCTGATCGACCAAGGCTTGGCAAGTGCGCAGCAGATCCACGCACTCGAACACGCCTGGGAAGCCGCTGCGGCCAGAACGCCGCACGGCCAGCCGGTAACGCTATAGCGAGGCGCCGATCGCGGCGCCTGCGGGCGTCGGCGCGGCGCGCCACTGCGCCATGCGCTGCTGCCACTGCTGGCGCGCGGCAACCAGATTGCGCTCCTTCACATGGCCAAAGCCCTTGATTTGCTCCGGGATACGCGCTATTTCCAGCGCCGCCGCATGGTTGTGCGCGCCAAGCGTTGCCAGCAGTTCGTCGATGCTGTCCTTGTACTGCACGATCAACGCGCGTTCGCCCAGGCGTTCTGCGCTGCGGCCAAAGATATCCAGCGCGGTTCCACGCAGGCCCTTCAATCGGGCCAGCAGCCTGAACCCGATTAGCATGGCCGGGCCGAACTTCTGCTTGAGCAGTTCGCCCTTTTCATTGCGCCTGGCCAGCAACGGCGGTGCGAGGTGGTAGTGCAGCTTGAAGTCGCCTTCGAACATGGCGCCCACGCGCTGCAAGAAGCCGCTGTCGGCGTGCAAGCGCGCCACCTCATACTCGTCCTTGTACGCCATCAGCTTAAACAGGTTGCGCGCCACCGTCTCTGCAAGCGTCGCCTTGCCAAGTGCCGCCTCGCGTTCGCGCACCCGGGCCACGAAGGCCTGATACGCGTCGGCATAGGCGGCGTTCTGGTATTGCACCAGGAATTCCACCCGCCGGCGAACGATGTCGTCGATCGACTCGCGCTTCTTGAACTGCAGCACCTGGGCCGGCGCCATGAACCGTTCAACCGACGGCCCGTCGTGCGCCGCACGACGGCCCCACTCGAAGGCCGCCAGGTTGTTGTCAACCGCCACCGCGTTAAGCGCGATCGCACGCAGCAGCGACTCACGGCGCAGTGGTATCCACCCTTTTTGCCAGGCGAAACCGAGCATCATCGGGTTGGTGTAAATGCTGTCACCCATCAGTTGGGTCGACGCCGCGTCGGCGTCGAATGCGCCGACTTGCGCCATTCCCACCGCCTCGCCGATAGCGATGGCACACGCCTCAGCCGGGTTCTGCCATCCCGGGTCTTTTACAAAGGCCGCGGTCGGCGTGCTGTGCGAATTGAGCGCAACATGGGTGCGGCCTTCGCGCATGCGCAGCAGGGTCTCCTTGCCGGCGGCAACGATCGGGTCGCAGCCGATCACCAGATCGGCCGCTGCCATCCCGACCCGCGTGGTCCGGATGTCCTGCTGGTCGGCACCGATCAATACATAGCTCCAGGTCGCCCCGCCCTTTTGTGCCAGCCCGCCGGCGTCCTGCGTGACGATGCCCTTGCCCTCGAGGTGCGCCGCCATTCCCAGCAACTGGCCGATCGTGATAACGCCGGTGCCGCCGACACCGGCGACCACGATCCCCCAGACGCCGCCGCTACCGGGCCACGTCGGCGGCGCTACCGGATCGGGCAGCGCAGCGAGGGTAAATGGCGAGGGGCTCTTGTCGCGCAACTTCTTCTTCAGCTGACCGCCCTCTACCGTGACAAAGCTGGGGCAGAAGCCTTTCAGGCACGACATGTCCTTGTTGCAGCTGGACTGGTTGATCTGGCGTTTGCGGCCAAATTCGGTTTCGAGCGGCTCGACACTCAGGCAATTGGACTGCACGCCGCAGTCGCCGCAGCCCTCGCAAACCAGTTCGTTGATCACAACGCGCCGGGCCGGGTCCAGCAGCGTTCCGCGCTTGCGCCGGCGCCGCTTCTCGGTGGCGCAGGTCTGGTCGTAAATGATGACGGTACAGCCCTTGATCTGTCGGAACTCACGCTGCACCGCGTCGAGCTGGTCGCGGTGCAGCACGCCCACACCGTCGACCAAGGCGACGCCCTGGTACTTCTCGGGTTCGTCGGTGACGACAACAATCTTGGCCGCCCCTTCGGCGCGCATCGACTGCGCTATCTGCACCACCGAATGGCCTTCGGGACGCTCGCCGATCTGCTGCCCGCCGGTCATCGCGACGGCATCGTTGTACAAGATCTTGTAGGTGATGTTCACGCCGGCGACGATGCTTTGTCGCACGGCCATCATGCCGCTGTGGAAATAGGTTCCGTCGCCGATGTTGGCGAATATATGCTGTTCCGTACTAAAGGGCTGCTGCCCAACCCAGGGGACGCCCTCGCCGCCCATCTGGGTGAAGCCCACGGT
>CAISIP010000040.1 GCA_903885415.1 uncultured beta proteobacterium | reverse complement strand
TCGAAACGCTGCTGGGCGCCTATCCGGGCCACGGCATCCTGGCCGAGGAGTCGGGCAGCGAGCACGGCGCGAAGGATTCCGAATTTGTCTGGATCATCGACCCGCTCGACGGCACGACGAATTTTATTCACGGCTTTCCGGTCTACTGCGTCAGCATCGCGCTCGCGGTCAAGGGAAAAGTCGAGCAGGCCGTGATTTATGACCCCAGCCGCAACGACCTGTTCACCGCCACCCGGGGCCGCGGAGCCTACATGAACGACCGTCGGCTGCGGGTCTCGAAACGCATCCGTTTGGCCGAATGCCTGATATCGACCGGATTTCCTTTTCGTCCCGGCGACAACCTGCCCGACTACATGGCGATGATGGGCGAGGTCATGAAGCGCACCGCCGGCCTGCGCCGCCCCGGCGCTGCAGCGCTGGATCTGGCCTATGTCGCAGCCGGCTTCACCGACGGCTTTTTCGAATCAGGCCTGCAACCCTGGGATGTTGCGGCGGGTTCGCTGCTGGTCACCGAGGCCGGCGGCCTGGTCGGCAACTTCACCGGCGAAGCCGATTTCCTCGCGCAGCACGAATGCCTGGCCGGCAACCCGAAGGTCTACGGCCAGATGGTTTCGATCATCGGCAAGTACAGCAAGTTCGCCAGTGCCGCAGACAAGATGGCGCGGGCACTGCCGGCCGAACCGCTCGGCGCGACGGAGCCAAGCGGCGAGATCGGCGCACCGATCTGAAATCCGCCGGGCCCGACCCAGGCCAGCGGGCAGGGATGGACCATCGCGGTCGTCTCAGTAGATCGCGGGTTCGCCCACCGCAGCGCCGAAGGCCGTCTCCAGGTAGTCGAAGTCGCAGCCCTCGTCGGCCTGCAGGATGTGGCGACTGAACATCCAGCCGTAGCCACGCCCAAAGCGCGCCGGCGGCGCGACCCAGGCGGCGCGCCGCGCGGCGAGTTCTGCGTCGCTAACCTCCAGATGAATGCGCCGCGCCGCAACGTCGACGGAGATCAGGTCGCCGGTCTTCACCAGGGCGAGCGGACCACCGATATACGCCTCCGGTGCGACGTGCAGGATGCAGGCACCGTAGCTGGTGCCGCTCATGCGCGCGTCGCTCAGGCGCAGCATGTCGCGCACCCCCTGCTTCACCAGTTTGAGCGGAATAGGCAGCATGCCCCACTCTGGCATGCCGGGCCCGCCTTTTGGGCCGGCGTTGCGCAGCACCAGAACATGGTCGGCGCTGACGTCGAGGTTTTCGTCATCGATGGCCGCCTTCATATCGGGATAGCTGTCGAACACCAAGGCCGGGCCAGTGTGCCGCAAGTAGCGCGGCGCGCAGGCGCTGGGCTTGATCACCGCGCCGTCCGGTGCGATGTTGCCGCGCAGCACCGCCAGCGCGCCTTCAGCGTACAGCGGGTTGTGTAGCGTCCGGATCACGTCGTCGTTGTGCACCACGGCGCCGGCAATGTTCTGGCCCACACTGCGGCCGCTGACCGTCATCGCGTCGAGTTGCAGGTGCGCTGCCATCCGGCCCATCAGCGCGGGCAGTCCGCCGGCGTCATAGAAATCCTCCATCAGGTACTTGTCGCCCGAGGGTCGAATGTTGGCGATAACCGGCACCCGTCGGCTGGCGGCGTCAAAGTCGTCCAAGCCGACCGCGCAGTGGGCGCCGGCCCGACGCGACATCGCGACAAGGTGGATGATCGCGTTGGTCGAGCAGCCCATGGCCATGGCGACCGCGATGCCGTTTTCGAAACTGGCGCGGCTGAGAATGCGTGCCGGTGTCAGGTCTTCCCACACCATCGCAACGATGCGTCGGCCACACGCTGCGGACATACGTGGGTGGTTGGCGTCTGGCGCCGGTATGCTCGATGCGCCCGGCAATGCCAGTCCGATGGCCTCGGCAATGCCCATCATGGTGGCCGCGGTGCCCATCGTCATGCAGGTGCCGTGGCTGCGCGCAATGCCGGCCTCCACCTCCAGCCACTCGGTCTGGCTCAGCTTGCCAGCGCGGCGCTCGTCCCAGAACTTCCATGCGTCCGAGCCCGATCCCAGCACCTGCCCCTTCCAGCGCCCGCTGAGCATCGGGCCGGCAGGCAGATAGACGCACGGCAACCCGGCCGAAATGGCGCCCATCACCAGCCCCGGCGTGGTCTTGTCGCAGCCGCCCATCCGAACGGCGGCGTCCACCGGATGGCTGCGGATCAGCTC
>CAISIP010000039.1 GCA_903885415.1 uncultured beta proteobacterium | reverse complement strand
CAGCTTGGGTCGCTGATCATCACGGCGGCATCGGGGTTGAGCTTTTTGAGGAAATCGGCGCCGACCTTCAGCCCCCCGGTTCCGCCTATGGCCTGCACCGTCGCCACCCGGCCGGATCGGACCGGCTCGGAGTCGTCGCCAAACACCAGCGCCTTCACTGCAGCGTCGTAGGCTGCGATGCCGTCAATTGGCAGGTAGCCTCGTGGCTTTGGCGCCTCCGACATGGCTTTTTCTGCCGCCATGACGCACTGCAGCAGGGGCAGTTTTCCCTGGTCGTCGCAATAGACACCCACGCCCAGATTCACTTTGCGCGGCCGGGTGTCGGCTGCGAACTGCTCGTTAATTCCCAAAATAGGGTCGCGGGGAGCCATTGCTACGGCGTTGAACACAGACATGGGTGCTTTCTTCAGGTTTCGGTCAGGATGGGTATCGGTGCTGCGCTCGCCGCACCGCACGGCTGGCCATCGCGGTGCAATTGCGCTACGCTTGCCGGTTGCCACAAATTTTACCCGCCGCGCGATGGGCGGGTGTTTCCCGAGTCCGCGCACATGCCTGCTTCCACGTACCCGTTCCCGGCCGATTTGAGCCCCGTGCGTCCCGCGCCGCAGGGCGACGAGCCGGGCCTGCAAGCGCAGGGCCAGCACGCCATTGCGGGGGCCGGGAGCTTCGTCAGTTTTCCAGGCTCGCCGTTTGAGCTGTTCATGCCCTATGCGCCCGCGGGCGACCAGCCGCAGGCGATCGACAAGCTGGTGGAGGGGGTCAACGATGGCGAGGTATTCCAGACCTTGCTGGGCGTGACGGGTTCTGGAAAGACATTCACCATGGCCAACGTGATCGCGCGGCTGGGCCGACCGGCGATCATCTTCGCCCCCAACAAGACGCTCGCGGCGCAGCTATACAGCGAGTTCCGCGAGTTCTTCCCCAACAACGCGGTGGAGTATTTCGTCAGCTACTACGATTACTACCAGCCCGAGGCCTATGTTCCGCAGCGCGACCTGTTTATCGAGAAGGACTCGGCGATCAACGAGCATATCGAGCAGATGCGGCTGTCGTGCACCAAGAGCGTCCTTGAGCGCCGCGACGTGGTCATCGTGGCTACCGTGTCGGCCATCTACGGCATTGGCCAGCCCGAGGCCTATCACCAGATGGTGATGACCTTGCGCGTGGGCGACCGCATGGGCCAGCGCGACGCCATCGCCCAACTGGTGCGCATGCAGTACCAGCGCAACGAGGAGGACTTCTCGCGCGGAAAATTCCGGGTCCGCGGCGACACGATCGATGTCTTTCCAGCCGAGCACAGCGAGATGGCGATTCGCATTGAGCTTTTCGACGACGAAATAGAGTCGCTGCAGCTGTTCGACCCGCTGACCGGACGCATCCGTCAGAAGATCCCGCGCTTCACGGTTTACCCGAGCAGCCACTATGTGACGCCGCGCGACCGGGTGCTGGCTGCGGTGGAGACGATCAAGGACGAGTTGGTGGGGCGTTCGAAGGAGCTCGTGGGCATGGGCAAGCTGGTGGAGGCGCAGCGGTTGGAGCAACGCACCCGCTTCGACCTGGAAATGCTCAGCGAGGTCGGCCACTGCAAGGGTATCGAAAATTACACCCGGCACCTGTCGGGTGCAGCGCCGGGCGACCCGCCAGCGACGCTGACCGACTACCTGCCCAAGGACGCGATCATGTTCCTGGACGAATCGCATGTGCTGATCGGCCAGTTCGGCGGCATGTACAACGGCGACCGCTCGCGCAAGACCACGCTGGTCGAGTATGGTTTTCGCCTGCCCAGCGCGCTCGATAACCGGCCGCTGAAGTTCGAGGAGTTCCAGGCGCGTATGCGCCAGGCGATCTTTGTTTCGGCGACGCCGGCGCAGTGGGAGAAGGATCACGCCGGGCAGGTGGTCGAACAACTGGTGCGGCCGACCGGGCTGGTAGACCCCGAGGTCGAGGTGCGGCCGGCGACGCACCAGGTCGACGACGTGTTGCAGGAAATACGTATCCGGGCAGACAAGGCCGAGCGGGTGCTGGTCACCACGCTGACCAAGCGCATGGCCGAGCAGCTCACCGATTACCTTAGCGAGAACGGCGTCAAGGTGCGCTACTTGCACAGCGATGTCGATACCGTCGAGCGGGTCGAGATCTTGCGCGACCTGCGCTTGGGGGTGTTCGACGTGCTGGTGGGTATCAATCTGCTGCGCGAGGGACTCGACATACCCGAGGTGTCGCTGGTCGCCATCCTCGACGCGGACAAGGAGGGGTTTTTACGCTCCGAACGCAGCCTGATTCAGACCATTGGGCGCGCAGCGCGCAACCTTAGCGGCCGTGCGATTCTGTACGCCGACCGGATGACCGACTCGATGGCCCGCGCGATCGGCGAGACCGAGCGTCGGCGCGCGCGCCAGGTGGCGCATAACCTGGAGCAGGGAATTACGCCGCGCAGCATCGTAAAAAATGTTCGCGACCTGATTGACGGCGTATACAGCGACAAGGCCGGGCGCGAGATGGAGCGACTGGAACAGGACGCGATGCAGCGCGCCAAGGTCGAGGAGATGAGCGAAAAAGACGTGGGACGCGAGATCAAGCGGCTGGAGAAGCTGATGATGGAGCACGCGCGCAACCTGGCTTTCGAGCAGGCCGCGCGGGTACGCGACCAGTTGTCGGTGCTGAAAAAGAGGGCCTTTGGCGCAGCGGGCGCCGACAACGTGGTTCCGGTCGTCGCTGCCCAAGCGTCCCGACAAGGCTGATTTCGGAGCCTTTGCCATCCCGCCGGCGCGCGCCCTATGGCCGACCCAGGGGCTTACCCGAGCAATTTACTCGGTTTAAGCTATACTTGAGCCAATTAGTCAACATCCCGTCGCAGGCCATGCCCCCGTCGGTACTGCCCGAGCAGGCAGGGATAGGTCGCCAGGGATGCCTTGACTGAATGTTCAATAGAACGAGGGGTTGCCATGCGTCTTACCACCAAGGGCCGTTTTGCCGTCACGGCGATGATCGATTTGGGCCTGCGCCAGAGCGGCGGCCCGGTGACGCTGGCGGCGATCAGTCAGCGCCAGCAGATATCGCTGTCTTATCTGGAGCAGCTGTTCGGTAAACTGCGGCGCCACCAACTCGTTGAGTCGACTCGTGGCCCGGGCGGCGGCTACAGGCTGGCGCGTAAGGCGGCCGACATCACGGTGGCCGACATCATCGTATCGGTGGATGAACCCATCGACGCCACGCATTGCGCCGGCAAAGAAAACTGCCTGGGCGATGGCGCGCGGTGCATGACGCACGACCTGTGGGCCTCGTTGAATGTGCGTATGGTCGAGTTTCTGAATTCGGTCACGCTGCAAAAACTGGTTGACGACCAGCTTGCCAAGGGCTTGCAGGTAGAAGCCAAGGCGAATGGCAAGCGTGCCATTTCGGCGCTGCCCGTCAAGTCGACCCGGGTGAACGCACCGAATTCGGTGTTTGCGCTGGGTAACGCATTTTTCAAGTCCTGACGAGAGTCCGACCCGAACCGGTTGACCCGCACCCGCGCAACAAGGCTACCGCCTCCACCACGAGCCTGCAATGGATAGCACTCCGCATTTCCCGATCTACATGGATTACAGCGCCACCAACCCCTGCGACGAGCGGGTGGTCGACGCGATGGTGCCTTGGCTGCGCCAACATTTTGGCAATCCGGCTTCGCGTAGCCACGCATGGGGCTGGGAGGCCGAGTCCGCGGTGGAAAATGCGCGCGGCCATGTCGCCGCGCTGATCGGCGCAGACCCGCGGGAAATCGTCTGGACTTCAGGAGCCACCGAATCCAACAACCTAGCGATCAAGGGCGCTGCGGGTTTTTACAAGACCAAGGGCCGGCACATCATCACCGTCAAGACCGAGCACAAGGCGGTGCTTGACACCTGCCGCGAGCTGGAGCGCCAGGGCTTCGAGGTCAGCTATCTGGATGTGCAGAGCGACGGGTTGCTCGACCTGGGGGTTTTCAAGGCGGCGATACGGCCCGACACGATTCTGGCGAGCGTGATGTTCGTAAACAACGAGATCGGCGTGGTGCAGGACATCGCCGCAATAGGGGCAATCTGCCGCGCCGCGGGCATCGTTTTTCATGTCGACGCCGCGCAGGCGACAGGGCGGGTTGAAATGGATCTGGCCGCCTTGCCGGTCGACCTGATGAGCTTGACCGCGCACAAGACCTATGGACCCAAGGGAATCGGGGCGCTGTTCGTTCGCCGCAAGCCCCGGGTACGCATTGAGGCGCAGATGCATGGCGGTGGGCACGAGCGCGGCATGCGCTCAGGTACCCTTCCAACGCACCAGATCGTCGGCATGGGCGAGGCTTACCGCATCGCCAAGGCCGAGATGGCGCAGGAAAACGTGCGTATCCGGAGCTTGCACGACCGGATGCTGGCTGGCCTGAGCGGCATTGAGCAGGTGTTCATCAACGGACACCTAGAGCAGCGCGTTCCGCACAACCTCAACATGAGCTTTAACTATGTCGAGGGCGAGTCGCTGATCATGGGAATCAAGGGGCTCGCCGTCTCCAGTGGCTCGGCTTGTACCTCGGCCAGCCTGGAGCCCAGTTATGTGCTGCGCGCACTCGGTCGCAGTGACGAGTTGGCCCACAGCAGCCTTCGCATGACGATCGGCCGCTACACGACCGAGGAAGAAATAGACTACGCCGTCCAGACCATCCGGCTCAATGTCGCCAAGCTGCGCGATCTGAGCCCTTTGTGGGAGATGTACCAGGACGGCGTCGACATCAGCACGATCCAGTGGGCAGCCCACTGAAACCCCCAACACCGCAATCGAACATCAAAAGGCAGCACCATGGCATATTCAGAAAAAGTCGTCGAACACTATGAGAATCCGCGCAATGTAGGATCCTTCGACAAGGGCGATGAATCGGTGGGAACCGGAATGGTCGGCGCACCGGCCTGCGGCGACGTGATGAAGCTGCAAATCAAGGTCAACCCGCAAACCGGTGTGATCGAAGATGCGCGTTTTAAGACCTATGGCTGCGGCTCCGCCATTGCCTCGTCGTCACTGGTCACCGAATGGGTCAAGGGCAAGACGCTGGATCAGGCGGCTGCGTTGAAGAACAGCCAGATTGCCGAGGAACTCTCCCTGCCACCGGTCAAGATCCATTGCTCGATTCTGGCCGAGGATGCGATCAAGGCCGCTGTCGAAGATTACAAGAAGAAGCACCAGCACTGACATGGCGGTTACGCTTTCAGAGGCCGCTGCGCGGCACGTTAACCGCTACCTGAGCAAGCGTGGCAAGGGGTTCGGCGTGCGCCTGGGCGTCAAGACCACCGGATGCTCTGGTCTGGCTTACACGCTGGAGTATGTCGACGAACTCGCGCCCGACGACCTGGTTTTTGAGGAGCATGGCGTCAAGGTGCTGGTCGACCCCAAGAGCCTTGCCTATATCGATGGAACCCGACTCGACTTTGTGCGCGAAGGTCTGAACGAGGGGTTCAAGTTCAGCAACCCGAACGAACGTGACAAGTGCGGTTGCGGCGAGTCATTTCGGGTGTGAGCACGTTGACACTGCGACATCCGGGGCGCTTACGTGGGTGAGAGGCCGATCACGCTGGCGTCGAGCGATTTCCAACTCTTCGGTTTGGAGCAGCGCTTTGCGCAGGACGACACCGCTATAGACGCGCGGTGGAAGGAGTTGCAGCGTGAAGCGCATCCCGATCGCTTCGCCGTGCAGGCATCTTCGGCGCAGCGCCTTGCGATGCAGTGGTCGGTGCGCATCAACGAGGCCTACCGTAGGCTCAAGGACCCGGTTCGGCGTGCTACCTATCTGTGCGAACTGTTAGATGCGCCGATCAATGCCGAGACCAACACCGCCATGCCGGCCGAATTCCTAATGCAGCAAATGGCATGGCGCGAAACGCTCGATGCAGCCCACAGCGTCGCCGAGCTCGCGCAACTTCAGACACAGGTGCAGCAAAGCAGGGACGCATTGCTGCAGCGCTGCGCGGAATTTCTGGACCTGTACAAGGATCCGGGCCAGGCGGCTGCGCAGGTGCGTTCACTGATGTTCATTGAACGCTTCTGTGCGGACATCGAGGCGCGCCTTGAGTCGCTGGAGTCGGCGTCCGGCGCGCTGGCAGGCGCCGACGCTGCCTATCGATAGCGATATTCCGAACCCATCACCATGGCCCTGCTGCAGATCTCCGAGCCCGGACGCTCGCCCAATCCGCACGAGCGGCGCATCGCGGTCGGCATCGACCTGGGCACCACGCATTCGCTGGTGGCTTCGGTGCGCAACGGCGTCGCCGAATGCCTTCCCGATGCGCAAGGCCGGGTGATCCTGCCATCGGTCGTTCGCTACCTGGCCGACGGAGGGCGAAAGATAGGCCATGAAGCCAGCGCCGCGCTGGCGCAAGATCCGCAGAATACGATTGCCTCGGTCAAGCGCTTCATGGGCCGCGGGCTGGCGGATCTGGCCCATCGTGAACGCCTGCCCTATGCCTTTGTCGACAAGGCCGGCATGCTGGGCTTGTCGACCGTAGCGGGTGAAAAATCACCAGTGGAGGTCAGCGCCGATATTCTGGCGACGCTGCGCTACCGGGCCGAAGACAGCTTTGGCGAGGACCTGTACGGCGCGGTGATAACCGTTCCGGCCTACTTCGATGATGCACAGCGCCAGGCCACCAAGGACGCCGCGGCGCTGGCGGGACTGCATGTGCTGCGGCTTATCAACGAGCCGACGGCAGCGGCGATCGCCTATGGCCTTGACAACGCGAGCGAGGGCGTTTATGCCGTCTACGACCTCGGCGGCGGAACCTTTGATATCTCCATACTGCGGCTGAGCAAAGGTGTCTTCGAGGTCATCGCAACCGGTGGCGACTCGTCCCTCGGCGGCGACGACTACGACCGTGCCCTCGCCGACTGGGCCGCCGCGCAGGCCGGGGTGCCGATTGGCTCCGCGTCCGACAAGGCGGCGATGGCCATTGCCGCGCGTTCCTGCAAGGAAGCGTTGTCAGACAGCATGCAGTGCCAGCTGCGGGCCGAAGTCGCCAACGCGCAGATTTGCGTGACCGTTGGTCGGCCGGATTTCGAATCGATCACACGCGTGCTGACCGAGCGCACCATATCCGTCGCTCGGCGCGCGCTGCGCGACGCGCGTCTGTCGGTGGCGCAGATCGACGGGGTCGTGATGGTGGGCGGATCCACCCGCATGCCGCAGGTGCAGCGTGCGGTCGCGGCGTTCTTTGGCCGCTCGCCGCTTAACAACCTGAATCCTGACGAGGTTGTGGCGCTGGGCGCTTCTATACAGGCCAACCAACTGGCGGGCAACAGCAGCGATGCAGGGTTGCTTCTGCTCGACGTGATCCCGCTG
>CAISIP010000038.1 GCA_903885415.1 uncultured beta proteobacterium | reverse complement strand
CGACCAGGAAATACTTACTCAGCGCCATTGCCAGCACCGAGATGCCCAGGATGCAGCCGGTAAAGGTGACGATGAAGTCGTACCAGTTGAAACCCTTGGCGACCAGCAGCAGCGAAGGCGAAAAGACAAACACAAAGGGAACCAGCGCCTTGGCCATGCCCAGCCTGAAAGCGGTGTTTCCGGTTTTGAACGGGTCGCTGCCGGCCATTCCCGCCGCCGCGTAGGCGGCCAGCGCGACCGGTGGCGTGATATCGGCGAGCACGCCGTAGTAAAAGACGAAAAAGTGTGCCACCAGCGGCTCGACGCCGAGTTGCACCAGCGTGGGCGCTGCCACCGCCACCATGATGATGTAGGTGGCTGTCGTCGGTATTCCGCAACCCATGAGTACGCAGACGATGGCCGTCATCACCAGCGCGCACAGCAGCGTGAGCGACTGCGCCGACGCCAGTGCGGCGGGCACGACGCTGGACATGGCGCTGGCTAGTGTTTGGGCCGCGCTGGTGATGATGAAGCTGATCTTGAAGCCCACGCCGGTGAGTGTCACTACGCCAATCACCACGCCGACGGTCGCCGCCGCGGCGCCTACTGCCAGCGCGTACTTGGCGCCCGTCTCCAGCGCCTCGACCAGTACCGGATAGCCGATGCGTCCGTTGATATCGGCGTAGTGGCGCAGTGCAAGGGTCGCGATCGCCGCCAGGACGAACAGCGCGAGCTTTTCCTGCGGATCCAGCGTGGTGAATGCGATCAGCGCCAGCACCAGATGCAGGCCGGCCATCAGCGCCCAGTTGCGCGGACGGTTGCCGCTGACGGTGGTGGTGAGCCCGACGATGGCGCAGGAGCTGATGCCGACGAAGGCCGCCAGATAGGGCGTTTTGCCGCTGACCAGAACGCTGATCAGTGCCACCAGCGGCAGCAGCGTGGGCCAGCGCATCTGCAGGCTCTGGCGCAGCCGCGGCATCTCTGCATCGCTTAGTCCACGCAGGCCGTAGCGTTTGGCCTCGAAATGCACCTGCATGAAGACGCCGAAAAAGTGCATGAAAGCTGGCACCACCGAAGCGGCGACGATGGTGCTATAGGGAAGATTCAGGAATTCGATCATCAGGAACGCAGCGGCTCCCAGCACAGGGGGGGTGATCTGGCCGCCGGTCGACGCAGCTGCCTCCACCGCGCCTGCGAAGTGGCGCTGGTAGCCGACCCGGATCATGGCGGGAATGGTCAGCGAGCCGACCGTGACGGCGTTGGCGACCGACGAGCCGCTCAGCATGCCGAACATGGCCGAACCGAACACGCTGACCTTGGCCGGTCCGCCGGCGTGGCGCCCGGCGATGCTCGACGCGATGTCCAGGAACAGCTGACCGAGCCCGATACGGGTCGCCATCACGCCGAACAGCACGAAATGAAACACATAGGTCGCCACCACGCCAACGGCGACGCCATAGATGCCCTGGCTGGTCAGGTACTGATGGTTAATCAATTGCGCCCAGTTCGCGCCGGCGTGCTGCAGCAGGCCCGGAAAAGACCGGCCAAACAGTGCGTAGGCGCTAAAGCCCAACGCGATCAGCGGCAGCGGCCAGCCCATGCTGCGCCGGGTCGCCTCGAGCATGGTGAGGAACAGCACGCTGCCCATCACCACGTCCAAGTCGCTCGGGTTGCCTACCCGCATGGCGAGGTCCTGGAACACCCAGGGGATGTACAGCACGCTGGCGGCGCAGGCCAGCGCCAGCGCCCAGTCGATCAGCGGAACGCCACCGGGGCTCAGCAGGCGGTGGCGCACCTGCTGCCCCGGCGCGTGCCGGGTTCCCGAGAAGACCAAGAAGATCAGGCCCAGCACAAAAGCCAGATGCACACCGCGGTGCGTCGTCTCGCGCAGCAGCCCGAAACCCGCGGTGTAATAGTGAAAGCAGCTCAGTGTGATCAGCAACAGTCGGATCAGCTGCGTGGCCGGCGGCACCGAAGGCCTGAAACGCATCTCGGGGTCGAACTTCTGCTCGAGCTCCAGGAGCTGCTGCTCGGTGGGTGGGCTGGCGTTGGTCATGGCAGACGCGGGGCTTTCTCAAAAAGCAACGGGCGGAATATCCGCCCGTTGATCAGCGTGCTCGGCTGCGATCTATTTCAACACGCCGGCTTCCTTGTAAAAACGCTCTGCTCCAGGATGGAAGGGAATGCCGACCCCCTGAACAGCATTTTTCAGCGTGATCATCTTGCCCTTCGCGTGGCCCGCCTGCAACGCCCTTTGCGTGGCCTCGCTAAACAGCGCCTTGGTGATCTGGTAGACGGTGTCGGCGTCGGCCTTGTCGCTGGTGATCCACTGCGCTCCGACGGCCAGGGTGTTGACCGCGGCAACGCCCTTGTAGGTGTCTGCAGGGATGCTGTCGCTGGCGAAAAACGGGCTGGCCGCGCGCAGGCTCTGCGCTTGGGGGCCGTCAATGGGCAGCAGTTCAATACCCGAGCCGCTGGTGGCGAGCTCGGCAATCGCGCCGGCGGGTGCGCCGCCGGTGAAGAAGAAGGCGTCGAGCGACCCGTCCTTCATCTTGTCGCCGGCCTGATTGGGCTTGATGTACTCGGGCTTGATGTCGGACTCCTTGATGCCGTAAGCGCCGAGCACCAAACGCGCATTGATCAGCGTGCCCGAACCCGGTTCGTCGAGCGCGACGCGCTTGCCCTTGAGGTCGGAGATGGTCTTGATGCCGGAACCCTTCTTGACGACGACATGAATCGTCTCGGGATACAGGTTTGCGATCATGCGAAGGCCTGGCACGTTGGGCTTGCCCTCGTACATGCCGGTTCCCTTTTGCGCCCAGGTCGCCACATCGGACTGGCTGAAGCCGGACTCGAGCGAGCCGCCTGCGATGCCGTTGACATTGGCGACCGAACCGTTGGTTGCCGCGGCGGTGGCGATGATTTTTCCGGGCTGCGATACCGCGTTGGCGATCATTCCACCGACCGGATAGTAGGTTCCGGCAGTGCCACCGGTACCGATGCGGAAAAATTGCTGCGCGTTGGCGCCGCCGATGGCCGTGGCTGCTACGAGCGCCAGCGCCAGATGTTTGATATGCATGGGTGCCTTCCGAATAAACGACCGGCCAAAACAGGACCGGGTTGAATTACACCACGGCCGGATGCGCACAGCTTCCGGCTCAGGGGTCGAGCGACGCACTCCAGCGCTCGCCCCAGGCGCTGGCTACTGCGCGACGGTCGTGCTTGTTAGGCCGGCCGTGTCCTTGGCTCAGGCCTGGCTCGGTCCCCATGCGCCGCTGCTCCAGCGCCACCGCGCGCAGGCGCAGGCTATCGGGCGTTTCCTCGTACAGCTGCTGCGCGACCGGGGCCGGGCCGCGCTTGTCGCTCAGCGACCGGACCAGCAGGGTGCGGGTGAGGCCTGACTGGCGCAGCGTGATGCTGTCGCCGACACGGACTTCACGTGCCGGTTTGGCCTCCTGCGCGTTGACCTGCACCCGGCCCTTGTGGATGTCGTCGGTGGCCAGCGTGCGCGTCTTGTAAAAACGGGCCGCCCACAGCCATTTGTCGATACGTACTCTGTCCATCCAAACCTTTCGCGGGGTAGGCGCTTGGATGATAGTGCCTTTGGGTCTGCGCGCCGTCGGCTGCCGGGCGTCAAGGCTTTGGACCGCGTGTTGGGTACGCTGCCCGGGCATGGCATCGCGTCTGTTCACCGCGATTTTCGCGGGCCTTTGGTGTTCGCGCCGGCGCAGCTGATCGGCGCGGTGCCGGTGTCGCCGCCCGACGCGCTGGACAGGATCTCCGGCATGGTCGATGCCGTCATTTGCCTGGAACTGCCGGTCGATTTTCGGGCGATCGGTTAGCTCTAACGCCATTTTCCGCAGGTGGAGGACGCTGGAGTGGTCGAATGGCCCAAGCCGGCGCAAGCCGGCTTGGGGTCGCGAAACAGGGAATAATGGGTTCCGCCCAGACCACACCACACCCCGATCGGAGTCCCATGCCAATTCCGTTGCGCCTCGCGCTTGTCGCGCTGATTGCCGGTCTGTGCCAGCTGTCGGTGCTGGCACAGAGCTTTCCGAGCCGCACGATCAGTCTGGTCGTTCCCAATCCCCCGGGCGGCCTCGTGGATACGTCGGCGCGGCTGGTCGCGGAACCCTTGGCGCGGTTGCTCGGGCAAAACGTGGTGGTCGACAACAAGCCGGGCGCCAGCGGAAACCTGGCTTACCAGAACGTAGCTCGCTCGGCCAAGGACGGCCATACGGTGCTGGTTTCCTACTCGGGCTACCATGTGGCGAACCATATCCTGATGGACAAAGTGGGCTGGGAGCTCAAGGATCTGATGCCCATTGGCCTGATCACGGTGGCCACCAATGTGATCGCCGTGCACCCGTCGGTTCCGGCCACCACGCTCAAGGAGTTCATCGCCTTCCTCAAGCAAAACCCGGCCAAGCTGAACTACGCATCGCAAGGCAACGGTTCGGTCTCGCACATCGGCACGGAGATATTCAAGCAGCAGACCGGTGTCGACATGGTGCATGTGCCTTACAAGGGGTCGGGACAGGCGATACAGGATGTGCTGGCGGGGCAGGTACAGGTGTTCATTACCACGCCCCCCTCGGTGATGGGCCATGTGCAGGCTGGCAAACTTAAGGCGCTGGCCGTCACCGGCAAGACGCGCCATCCGCAATTGCCCAATGTGCCCACGGTCGCCGAGGCGGGG
>CAISIP010000037.1 GCA_903885415.1 uncultured beta proteobacterium | reverse complement strand
TGGCAGGAGATGGACGATGAAAGCATCATCACCGAACTGGTCGGCATCCGCGGCATCGGCCGCTGGACGGCCGAGATGTTCTTGATATTTCATCTGATGCGTCCCAATGTGCTGCCGCTTGACGATGTGGGTCTTATCAACGGCATCAGCAGGAATTATTTTTCGGGTGAATCGGTGAGCCGCAGCGACGCGCGCGAGGTGGCCGGCGCCTGGACGCCGTTTTGCAGCGTCGCGACTTGGTATATTTGGCGGTCGCTGGATCCATTGCCAGTCGAGTACTGACAGCCGCACGCGGGCAGCCGCAGCGGGCCTTCCTCCGCCAGTGAATGGAGCCATCCGTGGGCAAAAAAACCTTTCTTGATTTCGAACAGCCGATCGCCGACCTGGAGTCGAAGATCGAGGAGCTGCGCTATGTGCAGACCGAATCGGCGGTCGATATTTCCGCTGAGATTGAACAGCTGAGCAAAAAGAGCCAGCAACTCACGCGCGATATCTACGGTGTCTTGACGCCATGGCAGATCACCAAAATTGCGCGCCACGCCGAGCGGCCGTACACGATGGACTATGTCAACGACATCTTTACCCACTTCGTCGAGATGCACGGGGACCGGCACTTTGCGGACGACCTGAGCATCGTGGGCGGCCTGGCGCGTTTCAATGGCGTTGCCTGCATGGTGCTGGGTCAGCAAAAGGGACGCGACACCAAGGAGCGCGGGCTGCGCAACTTCGGCATGTGCAAGCCCGAGGGCTACCGCAAAGCGCTGCGCCTGATGAAGACGGCGGAAAAATTCCGGCTGCCGGTATTCACCTTTGTGGACACGCCGGGCGCCTACCCCGGAATAGACGCCGAGGAGCGTGGCCAGTCCGAGGCCATCGGCCGCAATATTTTCGAGATGGCGCAGCTAGAAGTTCCGATTATTACCACCGTCATCGGCGAGGGTGGCTCTGGCGGCGCGCTCGCCATTTCGGTCGCCGACCAGGTGCTGATGCTGCAATACGCGATCTATTCGGTGATCAGCCCTGAAGGCTGCGCATCGATACTGTGGAAGACAGCGGACCGGGCACAGGACGCGGCCGACGCGCTGGCGCTGACCGCGCACCGGCTCAAGGCGCTGGGGCTGATCGACAAGATCGTCAACGAGCCGGTCGGCGGCGCGCACCGCGACGCTAAGCAGATGGCGGCCTTCCTCAAGCGCGCCCTCAACGACGCCTACCGCCAACTCAGCGACATGCATGTCAAGGACCTGCTGGACCGGCGCTACGAGCGGCTGCAAAGCTACGGCCGATTCACCGACACCAAAGCCGACACCAAGGCTGCGGGCAGGTAGCCCGCGGGCACCGGCCGGCATGACGATCTCGCTCGACCAGGCGGTCGGGTCATTCCAGCCGGAACTGCCGCTTGCTATCGCCTACAGCGGTGGGGCAGATTCCACTGCGCTGCTGGTGGCCTGCGCCGCCAAATGGCCCGGCCAGGTCGGCGCGATCCATGTCCACCACGGATTGCAGGCGGCTGCCGACAGCTTTGCCGCGCAATGCCAGTCTGTATGTGCCGGTCTCGGTGTTGCGCTCGCCGTGCGGCGCGTTGACGCGCGCCACGCCAGTGGCCAAAGCCCCGAGCAGGCGGCGCGTCGGGCGCGCTACGCGGCGCTGCGCGCGGCGCTCGACGACGGCTTTGGCGCCATGGCGTGGCGCAGCGTCGCGCTGGCGCAGCACGCTGACGATCAGGTCGAGACCTTGTTGCTGGCGCTCAGCCGCGGCGCCGGCCTGCCGGGAATGGCGTCCATGCCCGCGCGTTGGCAGCGCGACGGCACCGTCTACCATCGGCCGCTGCTGCAGGTACGCGGCGCCGACATCCGGGCCTGGCTCACGCAGCGCAGCGTGGGCCATGTCGAGGACCCGAGCAACGCCGACCAGGGGTTGACGCGAAACCGCATAAGGGCACTGCTGCTGCCCGCGCTGGACGCCGCTTTTCCCCAGTTTCGCGACACCTTTGCGCGCAGCGCCCGTCATTGTGCGCAGTCGCAGGCGCTGCTCGTCGAACTGGGCCGTCAGGACCTGGAGCTCGCTGCACCGCAAGGGCCGCTGCTGATCGCGCGCGTTCAGTGCCTTTCTCGCGACCGCCAGGCCAACCTGCTGCGCCATTGGCTGAAGTCGCTCCATGCGGTGGCCCCCAGCGCAGCGCAGCTGTCGGAGTTACTGGATCAGATAGCGGCGTGCAGCACGCGCGCGCACCAGATTCGCATCAAGGTCGGGGGCGGCTTCGTGTCGCGCGAAGGGCCCGCGCTGGCTTGGTACAATTTCCCGCTGGATTCCGGTCCGCGGGGCTAGCAGAAACCGGCGGGCGCATCAGCTTCTGGACGGTTGGTTGCGCCATCCGATTCCTGCCCTTGGCGTCGACAGCTAGCCACTTTCTCCGTTTTTCCAACAATTCCGATGGCACTGATAGTTCATAAATACGGCGGCACGTCGATGGGTTCTACCGAACGCATCCGCAACGTGGCCAAGCGCGTCGCCAAATGGTCCCGCGCCGGGCATCAGATGGTCGTCGTTCCCAGTGCGATGAGCGGCGAAACCAACCGCCTGCTCGGGCTGGCGAAAGAACTTGCGCCGGCCAAGCCGCTCGACGACTACAGCCGCGAACTCGACATGCTCGCGGCCACCGGCGAGCAGGCCTCGTCGGCGCTACTCGCCATCGCGCTGCAAGCCGAGGGCGTGCAGTCGGTCAGCTACGCCGGCTGGCAGGTGCCGATCCGCACCAACAGTGCCTATACCAAGGCGCGCATCGAATCGATCGACGACAAGCGGGTGCGTTCTGACTTGGATCAGGGCAAGGTGGTCATCGTCACCGGCTTTCAGGGTATGGACGAGTTCGGCAACATCACGACGCTTGGACGCGGCGGCAGCGACACGTCGGCGGTAGCGGTGGCTGCGGCGATGAAGGCGCAGGAATGCCTGATCTACACCGATGTGGACGGCGTCTACACCACTGACCCGCGCGTGGTGGCCCAGGCGCGGCGCCTGCACACGGTGAGCTTTGAGGAAATGCTCGAGATGGCGTCGATGGGCTCCAAGGTGCTGCAGATCCGCTCGGTGGAGTTCGCCGGAAAGTACCGAGTGCCGCTGCGCGTGTTGTCGAGCTTCACGCCGTGGGATATCGACATCGACGAGGAAGCCAGGTCCGGCACCCTGATCACTTATGAGGAAGACGAAAAAATGGAAAGAGCCATCGTGTCGGGAATCGCCTTCAACCGCGACGAGGCCAAGATATCGGTTCTGGGGGTTCCGGACAGGCCCGGAATTGCGTACCAGATCCTCGGGCCGATAGCCGACGCCAACATCGACGTCGACGTCATCATTCAGAACCTCAGCAAGGACGGCAAGACCGACTTCAGCTTCACGGTTAACCGAGGCGACTATGCCCGCGCGGTCGACCTGCTGAAGTCGACTGTGGCGTCGGCACTCGGTGCGCACGAAGTGGTGGGCGACACCAAAATCTGCAAGGTGTCCATCGTCGGCATCGGCATGCGCAGCCATGTGGGCGTGGCAAGTCGCATGTTCCGGGTGCTGAGCGAAGAGGGCATCAACATCCAGATGATCAGCACCAGCGAGATCAAGACATCGGTGGTGATCGACGAAAAGTACATGGAGCTTGCGGTACGTTCGCTGCACAAGGCCTTCGACCTCGACGCGTCGCCGTCCGAGGCGTCTGCGCAGTCGTGACATAATCAGGCTGGAATCGATACGATAGGAAACGTGACCGAGTGGCCGAAGGTGCTCCCCTGCTAAGGGAGTATGGGGTGTAGAGCCTCATCGAGGGTTCGAATCCCTCCGTTTCCGCCAGTACAAAGACCTCAAACCTGCTCAGCAGGCCTTGAGGCAGCCTCAGGCCCCG
>CAISIP010000036.1 GCA_903885415.1 uncultured beta proteobacterium | reverse complement strand
GCATGCTGGCCCGACAGGGTGTGGGTGAAGCGAAGCCATTCCACCCGGTAGTCGTAGCGGTAGCGGAAAAAGTGCTTTCCCAGCATCACCCGCAAGGTCGCCCGCACAGCGCCCGACATAGCCAGCACCGTCAGCGCCACCAAACCCAGAAAGACCATCGCAACCTGCAGTGCCCGTCCCCATTCGCCACCAAAGTAGCGGACATAGTAGGCGACGCCGGACAGGAATAACAGGTACAGACCCGCGATCATCAGGGTGGCAGAGTGAAACGCCGCGCGCCGGGACAATTCGACCCGCCGGGTCCAATTGCCATGCCGCGACGCTGCCATCAGCAGCATCGGCATCAGCAAGAGATGCGCGACACCCCGGATGCCAAAAGCCTCAGGGTCCGCGCGGCCCAGCAAGACCGCTTGCGAGTACAGGAACAAGTCAAACATGAATGCGCCCGCCAATCCCAGGCACAAGGGCTTCACGCTCCAGCGCGCGTCTTCGTCGGCGTTTCTGTAGAGTTGCTCAAGAAGCACCAGGGCCATGACGGGGAGCACCATTGAGCCCAGCAGAACGAAGTGGCCTGCTGATCCGCTATCGCAGGCACCGAAGGCGCAGGCAGCCTGCGACAGCAACGCCAGCCCGACCAATGCGCCGGCGATGGACGCCAGCGGCCACGCGGCAGCGCGTGCGGTGGCCGACTGACGGGCGCCAAGCAGCGCCAGCAGGAACACATACCAAAATCCGTAGCGAAGCGTGTCGACCAGCTGGCCAAAGGTCCACAGCCACCGATTCGCCAGCACCATCACGGCTAACAGCGACAAAGCCCAAGCCGAACTGGCGGCCAACGCCACAACCAAAGCGCGTCGCCCCGGCTCCGACGGCATACGCCAGTAACCGCGCAGCAGCAGACGCCACGTCAGCAGGCCGTACAGGGTCCCTGCGAACCCGTAGCTCCAGATATCCAAAACGAGCTCCTGATGGCCCATATGTTCAGCTGTTATGACGCGCCTGGGCCAATGTCAGTCAGGGGCCCAGCCTAGACCGCACCCTTGGCAAGCAGCACCACGCCAACGGTCTCGAAAAGGATCACCATGTCCAGAAACAGCGTGTGGTTCTTCACATAGTAGAGGTCGTACTGCAGCTTCTGCGCCGCGTCTTCCACCGATGCGCCATAGTGGTAGCGCACCTGCGCCCATCCGGTGACGCCGGGTTTGACGCTGTGGCGTGCCGCGAAGTACGGCAGCTCCTTTGTCAGCGAGTCGACGAAGTAGGGCCTTTCGGGACGGGGGCCAACCAGGCTCATGTGGCCCGCGAGTACGCTGAAGAGCTGTGGCAATTCGTCGATACGCAGCTTGCGAATCACCCGTCCCACGCGCGTGACCCGGTTGTCCTTGGCAGCGGCCCAGCGCGGCGTCCCATCCTTCTCGGCGTCGGCGCGCATGCTTCTGAACTTCACCACATGGAAGAGGCGGCCGTGCAGCCCAACCCGCTGCTGCCGGTACAAGATCGGACCACTGCCCTCGAGCATCACCACAGCAGCCGTGACCACGATGACCGGTGAGGCCAGCACGATCAGAGCGGTCGCGCAGACGATGTCGAACGCCCGCTTGACGATGGTGCGCAAAAATCCCTGGTTGAATCCGTCGCCAAAAACCAGCCAACCGGCGGATACCGAATCGAGACGAATTTGCCCTAGCGTCTGTTCGAAGTGCGTCGCCATGTCAACCACCCGGATGCCTTTGAGCTTGCAGTCGAGCAGTTCGCGCAATGGCATGCTGCCGCCGCGGCGCACGGCGAGCGCCCCAACGCTCTCGTCAACACCGTGTTGCGCGACCACCTCCGTCAGCGAAGCGCGCGAAGCCACGCCACCCCAGGACGCCGACTGGTCGACCGCCTCGTTGGGGCTGGCGTAGTAGCCGACCAGTTCGATCCGAGGATCCGATTTTTGCAGCGCCCGGCCTACCACCTTGGCCTGCGCCCCCGAACCGAAGACCAGCACCCGCTGACGCCCATTGGACTCGGCGTGCGAATGGCCGGCGTGCACGCGGTGCGAGAGCATTCCGACCAAGCCAGCCGCAATGCCCAGGGCGGCAAACTCAAGATGCTCCAAGGCCATCGGCAAAAAGTGCAGCGCCACATAGGACAGCGGCAGAATCAGGAACAACGACAAGACAGCCCGGGCCCGCGACTGCCCCACCGAACGGTTGTGGACCCGTTGGTAAAAGCCAAGTGCGACGTTGATCAGCAGTGCGCAGGCGCCTAGCAGCACTGCCCACGGCAGGCATTGCGACGCCGCTGCGGGCAGGCTCGGCTCGCGCCAGCCTACCGCCATGATGACAATTCCGGTGATCAGTCCGAAATCGAGCACGATCTGCGAGAGCGTTCTGCCATGAATATAGTGGTTGAAGATTCTGATCATTGCATTGCTACCTTTGTTGTTGCCTGCGTCTGCACCAAACCCGAAATCGCCGATGTCCGCACCCGCCGGCCTAGACCAGCACCTCAGGACACGCTGCATGGCCTAGGAAAGCCTGTGGACTGGCACTGGCTCCATAGGCGCCCGACTGAAACACCACCACCAAATCGTCCACCTGCGCTGAAGCGAGCTCCATCCGATCGGCGATCAGATCGAGCGGGGTGCACAACGGCCCTACCACCGAGACCCGTTCGGTGTCTTCCGCATCCATGCGATTTCCTATGGCTACCGGATAGTTTTTTCGAATCACCTGGCCGAAATTTCCCGAGGCGGCGAGGTGGTGATTCAGCCCGCCATCGGTGACCAGATAGACCTGCCCGCGGGAGGTCTTGCGATCGACGACTCGCGTGACATAGATGCCCGCCTCGGCGACCAGATAGCGTCCTAATTCAAGGACCAGGCAGGCATGCGGCATCTCGCTTTGCACGCGCGCCATGATGCGCTGCAAATTGGCGCCTATCGGCTCCAGGTCCAAGCGTTGCTCACCTGCAAAATAGGGAACACCGAAGCCGCCACCGAGGTTTAACGAGCAGACAGCCGACGGCGCATACGCCGCCAGGCGCAACGCAAGTTCGTAGGACTTCATTTGGGCTTCGCAGATCGCGTGCGGCCGCAGATTCTGTGAGCCCGCGAACAGATGGAATCCCTCGAAAGCGAGGCCCGAGCCGCCTATCTGCTGCAGCATCGCAGGCACCGCCTCGGCATCGATGCCGAACTGCCTGGCGCCCCCGCCCATCTTCATGCCCGAGCCCTTGAGCTCGAAGTCGGGGTTGACCCGCACCGCGACGCGCGCCGGCAGTCCCAGCGCATCCGAGATTCGTTGGAGCACGGCTATTTCACGCCCTGACTCGAGATTGATCAGCACGCCGGATGCAACCGCCTGTCGGAGCTCGCCATCCCTTTTCCCGGGCCCGGCGAAACTGACCTCGGCCGGTGGCGTACCCGCGTCCAACGCGATCCGAAGCTCTCCGGCTGAAGCGACGTCCACCCCGTCCACCAGGCGCGCCATCAGGCCGACGACCGCCGGCATCGGGTTCGCCTTCATCGCGTAGTGCAGCTTGACGCCCACTGGCAACGCGGCTCGCAGACTGCGAACACGGTCCACCAGCAGCTGGCGGTCATAGGCGTAAAAAGGCGTTTGACCGACCCTCGCGGCAAGCGTCGACAGGCGCTGCGAGCCCACCACCAACTCACCGTCTTCGACGGGAAACTGGCGCATCGGCGCGTGAACGGGAAGGGGGATGGAGTCTAGTGGCACGCGGTGGAAGGCAATAGGCCTTGGGTTGCGGTCAAGGCTATTGGCCGGCTTGAGAGCCCCAGTTGCCCGATATCAACGGGCGATCCAGCTTGCCATTCACGTTGCGCGGTAAAGGTCCACAAGTGATGAATATTCCCGCAGGAACCATATAGGTGGGCATCCTCAGCCGGCACTCAGCAAGCAAGGCGCCGGCCAACTGCTCATCGCCCAGCGCACTATCGGAGTCCCGCGGACGCGGCGTCGCGACCAACTGAATAGCGTGGCCCAAGGTGGGATGTTCGGTCCCGAAGGCCGCGCATTCGCCGACCAGTTGGGTGGCGTATACGATCTCTTCGACCTCGGTCGGGCTAACCCGGTATCCGGAAGTTTTCATCATCTCGTCGCGTCGGCCGATGAAATACAGATAGCCCTGCGCGTCCATGCGCACGGTATCGCCCGAAAAGACCGCGTATTCAGGTAGGGCCAGCGCGGCCGACTGGCCCGGCGCGTCTCGGGCCAGCAGTTTGTAACGCTCGGCGGTCTTGGCTGCGTCGTTCCAGTAGCCCATGCCGACGAGCGCGCCGCGGTGCACAAGTTCGCCCGGCTCGTCGATGCCACAGGCCGATCCGTCTTCACGCAGAACCAGTATCTCGGCGTTGGGAATGGCTTTGCCGATGGAGTCGGGTCGCTCATCCACCTGGTCCGGCGGCAAATAGGTGGAGCGAAAGGCTTCGGTCAGGCCGTACATCAGAAAGGGCCTGGACTTTGGCAGTCGTTCGCGCAGCAGCGCCAGCGTCGCGCGCGGCATGCGACCTCCGGTAT